>CAZZKB010000010.1:0-12852 GCA_964654575.1 Microcaldota archaeon
CTAAATTCGGCTTCAAATCGCTCATATGAACCAAAGTCTTTCACTATTTGAGCAAGTAGTTTTCCAGATGGTTTTCCGCCCTGCCCACTAAGATTTGCAAAATAAACTTCGTGATTGATCATTCCACCGAGTGCAAATGCAAGGCCCATCTTCAAGGATCTAATCTCGCTGTAGGTTATTTGACCAGCCTTAACTGCATCGTTACTTAACAATTCAATTTTTTCCATGCACTCATTGTATTTGTTTACGTATCCATTGTAGAGCTTAAAATGCTCAGTCATAGTTAATTCGCTAATGCCATTCATCTTCATAACTCCTGGTTTTATTTTTGCAAAGTCAATTGCTACTCTTTTTTCAAATGCCATAAGTACACCTCAAATTAGGTTAACCTAAATTGGATTTTAAGCCTTTAAATCTTTTGCAGCTTTATCTTTGGTTCTCTCTTTTAGACTTTCTGACCTACCAGTTACATCTATTTATAAATTGTTTTAGTCTATGTATAATTATGTATCAAAGGTTCAAAAGAGGAAAACTAGGTCAAAAGCCTAAAAACTAATTATCTTTTTATTACTTGAACTATATCTCCATCGACTACAGTGTGGTCAAGTCCAACTCTCTGCGGCTGATGCTTTACACTTTTACCCCAGATCATTGCATATCTAAAGTCCTTTTTTAAGTCTCGATGCAGTTTATCACAAACTTCTCCGATGTTCGTCCCTTTTCTAATTACCATTGGTTCTTTAAGGTCTGCTTCCTCTCCTCTTCTTTTTGTGTAAATTCTAATTAATTCAAGTTTTTCGTAAGAGGCTTTTCTTAATTCCTCAAGACCTAATCCTTTTTCAGTTGCAATTGGTATGTATTGGAATGGTAGTTTTGGAAGCTGTTTAAGTAGGTCACATTTGGTCAGTACATAAATTGCGTTTGTGTAGGCTCTATTGCCTTCAATAACGTCTATAAATTCATCTATCGTTACGTCCTGGTGAAATATGACATTTGCGTTGTATATACTATATGCTCCGAGTGCTGCAAATATTTCTTTTTCAGTAATTTGTGTTAGCGGTACGGTGTGGTTGATTGTAACTCCGCCCTTAGCGGTTTTTGACAAACTAACTCGCGGTGCTTTGGTGTTTATTCTAATTCCAAATCCGTATAATTCGCTTTCAATTATTTTTCTCTGGTCCGGATGCATTGCTTCGATTAATATTAGTATTAAATCTGCATTTCTAGCTACTGCAATTACTTCACGTCCTCGGCCGCGACCATCTTTAGCACCTTCGATAATTCCAGGTAAATCTAAGACTTGTATTTTAGTATTATTGTATTCCATGATTCCTGGGATGCATTTAAGGGTTGTAAATGCATATGCTGCTGTTTTTGATTCGGCGTTTGTTAATTTAGTCATTAAAGTACTCTTACCAACGCTAGGAAGCCCGATCATGGCAACTGTAGCGTCACCGCTTTTCTTGACATCAAACCCACCGCTACTGGCCCCATGTTTTTTTGGTGCAATAAGTTCGCGCCGCAGCTGCGCTATCTTTGACTTTAATATCCCTATGTGAAACTCTGTTGCTTTGTTCTTTTGAGTTCGGGCTAATTCGTCTTCTAGTTCTTTGAGCTTTTCAGAAACTCCCATTGTTTTTTCACTCGATGATTATACCTTTATTTCCAGAACTCTTAATTTAAACCCATTTATTTTTTACCTGTCTCGTCTTTTTCTCTTATTTCGTGCATGGGCTTTTTTGTTTGCAGCATTTCGTAAATCGTTTTTAAACTCACTTACTGACGGGTTATGAAGTGCCATATTTTCTTTTAATGCCCTTAATTTATCCTTTGATACTTGCATTTTCTCACCTATCTTTTCTTTAGTCCCTGCCACCAAGAATTGCTTGGAGTCTTTGCTAATTCTCTATAGAGAGCAATTGCACTTTTAGTTTTTAGTCTTTTTCCATTTGCTTCCATCCACTCTTTGGCATCGGCATATCCTATTTCCATATATTCTTTAGCGCTAAATGCACACTCTAGGTAATCAGCATCTTTTAGTATTTTTTGCTCTTCTTCAGTTAATTCAAGCACCGACAAAACAGAGTCTCTAACTTCTTTTGGAAGTGTTTGTACTTGTTCGCGCTCAACCTTTCTCTCCAAATTTCGGTCTACGTCTATATATCTTGCTGCGATTTTATGCAAATCCAAAATCCTTGTCTCGTGCATATCGTGAAACACTGCGGCAGTGCAAATTCGATTTGTATCGCTGTCAGTTTTTCCTTCTAACTTGGAAATTATGAATGCAATTATTGCTGCTCTAAATGAATGTTCGGCAACGCTTTCAGGGTTATCTATTTTTGCAACCCACCAGCCACTGCGCTTGACTTTTTTTAGTGCACCTGTTTCAAATATGTATTTTGAACAATTGTCCATAATTCAAAGACGCAGTTTGGGTTTTTAATCATCTGCAATATTATCAAATCATGCAAAAGAAACAAAAAGAAAAGATGAGGTCAGAACTTCTTTCTCTACGAGATTCTCTATCCGAGGGCGATGTTTCTTCTAAAAGTTCGAAAATTTTCGATTGCCTTATCTCTATTCCAGAGGTTCAAGCTGCTAATTCAATTGCGGTTTATTCTCCTATCCGAAATGAGGTCGATACTACTGATTTTTCAAAATGGATAATTAAATCAGGTAAAACTCTGCTCCTTCCGGTAACTCTAGATCGCGAAATTGTTTTTTGTCAAATTTCTTCGTTGGACGAACTAATTGAAGGTAAATTTGGAATTCTAGAGCCACGAAAAAAGTCACCTTTTGGTGGAGAAATTGATGTAATTTTGATTCCAGGTGTCTGTTTTGATGAACACCTTCATCGGCTCGGTTATGGCAAGGGATACTATGATCGATATTTGGTAAATTCTTCTGCATATAAAATTGGCGTCTGCTATGATTTTCAAGTGGTAAGTGAACTTCCAATAGAAAATTTTGATGTCCCTCTTGATGAAATTGTAACTGAACTGCGTCAAATTCGCAAACACAGTCCTTTACGATAAATTAAAATATTTATTTGGGATTTACTTGACATGACCTCCCTTAATCGATCAATGCGCTGCACCAGTTGCGCTACTGAAGCAAATGTTTCATTTTCAAGCGAACTTGAAATAAAAGAGCTTGTAATCTCGGCAGAATGCCCAAAATGCGGCAATTCAATGCAGTTAAACTACCAGCTTATCGGCTCAAAGCAAAATGCAAATCAAAATTCTTCGAATGCAGCTCAAACCTCTTTATTTAGTCCTACGTCATCTGAACCCGCAGCGACAAATGATCAATTTCCAATGTCTGCTGTCGAAGAAGTTTTTAGTACTTCTGAAGAAATTCCAAGTGACACACTAAAAGACTTAATGGAAGATTAACTCGTTTTTGCTTATTTTACAACCTTTTTTAAACATCGTTTCTCATTATCCTTTGCATGGTTATCACCAATATTGCTCAAGATGCAGCTCGTTATCGTGATTTAACACAAGGTCGAATTAGACGAGATTTAGAAAAATTTGTCAAGAGTGGTGGGTTTTCAATCGATACCTCGAAGGGAAAAGTCACAGTTCCAGTTCCTATTGTTGAACTGCCTCGTTTTCAGTATGGCGAAAAGTCTGCTGGCGGGGTTGGTATGGGTCAGGGTGAAAAAGGTGACTTGATTCCAGGAAATGGTTCCTCTGGCTCAGGTCAAGGGCATGGTGAGGGCGAAGGCAAGCACGAGCGAGTCGAATTTGATCGAAAACAGTTTGCAGAGTTATTAATTGATACCTTTGGTCTTCCAAACATGAGAAATGTCGATCAAAGAGGCGAATTACTATCATCTGGTCTAAGTTATGATTCAGTTGCTCCGGTTGGAGTTATCCGTCATCCAAAAAGAACTCTTATGCGTGCTTTAAGAAGAAATATTTCTTCTGGTGGTTATGCTCCCGGTCAAGATATTGGTATTCGTGAATCTGATATTGTTTATCGCTACCCAAGGCCAAAACCCGAGCCATCTCAAAATGCAGTAATTGGGTATCTATTGGACATCTCTGCTTCTACAGAAATTGTTCTTCCCTTTCTAAAACTTGCTGCTCATGCAACTGATTGTCTAATTAGTCTTCATTACCCAAATGTCGATCGATTCTATGTGCATTATGATAACCATGCCAAAGAAGTTCTGGTCGATGGATTCTATTCCTTTGGCTCTGGCGGCGGAACAAATATGTCTGCTGGTTATCGCAAAGTATTAGATGTTGTTAATACTCGATATCCACCAAGCTCATATAATCTGTATTTGATCCACTTAACTGACGGAGATAGCACTGGGCTGAATACTTCTGTTGCCAGCATAAAAAGAATTCATGATGGTAAGAGAAATTCCATGCAATCTGGTCACATACTAACTGATGAAATATTAGCTGCTTTCAATTGTGTTTATGTTCTTGAGGCCGGTGCTTATTATGGCGACAACTATTCAAAGTTTTTAGATCGCCTCAGGACATTTGATCCAGAATTAGCTCGTCGCTTAAGGTCAGCTACATTTAGTGAAAGTGCAGCCAGATCGGAGCCAGTCGAATGTCTTAGAAAAGCAATGGGGAAATTCTTTGCCTAACTTTGTAGTTTTTCTTCACGTGCAATATTTCTAACACTTTCAAAAACAAAATCTGGTCTTATCTCTTTAATATCTTCTTTTTTTGCATTTCCAGTTAAAACAAGAATAGATTTTATTCCACAATTTTTTGCAAACATGATGTCTGTATCAAGTCTGTCTCCAACCATGTATGTTTCTTTTTTATCCATCGAATATTCTTCTAGCATTATGTCAAATGCGTATCTACTTGGTTTTCCAAGCGTGTATGCCTTTTTTTCGCTGCTATATTCAATCGAACTAACTATTGCTCCGCAGCCTGGTTTTGGTCCAGTTTCAGTTGGGTAAATGTGGTCTTTGTTTGATGCTATGAATGCAGCACCGTTTCGTATTTGCTTATGGGCCATCTGTAATTTTTCATAACTAAACTCCCGATCAAGTCCGGCAACAACTACTTGTGCACCATCTTCAGTGCATTCTATCCCATGCTTTTCAAACTCTTCGATTAGTCCAATCTCCCCAACAACATACACGCTCTTTTTTGGATAGTTTTTCTTTATGTATTGTGCAAGTATGTATGAGCCGCAGTATATCTCCTTTTCTTGAACTTCAAGTCCCATTTCTGATAGTTTTTCGACCATTCCGGATCTGCTTCGTGTTGCTGCGTTAGTTAGAAACAGCACACAATGTCCATGGCTTCTAAGTGTGTAAATTGTTTCAATCGCCCCAGGTATCGGAGTCTTTCCAAGATAAATTGTTCCATCAAGATCGAAAATGAACGTTTTGGGCATGTCTTAATAAGAGAAGCAGAAGAATAAAAGTTATGCGCTTTAATGATTTGGAAATAAGGCCTCCAAAAAAAACTGATTCACCAAAGGCTTATTTAGATTTCATTTGCGCTATCATCGAAGAAAATACTTATATTCTCATTGATAAAAAACCCACTCTAAAAGAAGAGACTGCATGGTTTAAGGAGAGGCTAAAAAGCATTTCACTAAATCAAGAAATTTGTCTAACTGCATGGGATGGAAAGAAAGTTGTTGCAAACTGTCAAGCAATAAAAGATAAGTGGAAGGACGAGAAAAATGTCCACCTTGGAATTGCAATCGATAAGGATTATCGTGGGCATGGTTTGGGGGAATTTTTACTTAAAGAATTAGTTAGACGCGCTAAGAAAAAACTACGCCCAAAGAATATCTATTTGAAGGTTTTTAGCGATAACAATGCTGCTAAAGGCCTTTATCAAAAAGTTGGCTTTAGAAAAATCGCTCATTTTCCAGAATGGACTTATCACAAAGGCAAATTCGTTGGTCATGATGTGGTGCTTCTATCGGAGTGGAAAGAATGAAAGTTGCTGTGCTTTTTTCAGGTGGTAAGGATTCTGTTTTCGCCACTTTCTGGGCCATTGTGCATGGCTTTGAACCAATTCTAGTTACTATTCGGCCTCCAGAATACTCGATGATGTTTCATCACCCAAATGTAAATCAAACGAAATTACAGGCAAAAGCACTTGGCCTTAGGCAAGTTTTTGTCAAGACAACTGAAGAGAACTGGCGCGAACAATTAGTTTTAACATTCAAAAAACTCAAGGTCAAAGGAATTGTTGCCGGAGCAATATCAAGCGAATATCAAAGAAGACGAATTGATTCAATCGGAAACGAACTTGATATCTCAACATATGCTCCTCTTTGGCATAAGGATCAGGAAGACTCAGATCTTCTTAAAGAACTTCTCGAGTATTTTGAAATTTACCTTTCTGCAGTTTCGGCAGAAGGTTTAGATGAAAAATATCTTGCCGAACCATTTTCCAAAATTCATTCTAAAAAAATTCCAAATATCCATCCATTCCTTGAAGGTGGAGAAGGAGAAACATTTGTTACTTCTGCTCCATTTTTCAAGAAAATCATTAAAATTAAAGAATGGAAAAAGTCTTGGGATGGCCAGCGTGGTGTTGCCGAAATCAAAAAAGCTTCATTATCGAACAAGTCAAAAAAGAGAAAATGATCTATTTTTATAATCGCGGTTCGAATTTCTTCTGATCTATATGAAAAATTCATTTGTCTTGGCTATCTTGCTTTTTGCAATCTTAGCTTTTGGTTGTATTAGTCTTGGTGGTTCAGGTACATCTAACAATTCAACAATTCTTGGTCCATCTGTACCCTCTGGCTCAAGTCCTTCTGGTTCTACTAGTGGTAGTTCAGTTTCAGGCGGCTCAACATCTAGCGGCTCAACCACAACTATCATTGGTGGTTCAAGATCTCCAAGAGAAGTTGCAGATACGTGCTTTACTGACTGCGAAATTGCAACTGGCGGTCCAAGGGCGGTTTGTCAGGCTGGATGTACTATGGATTGGGCTAAAGAAGCTAAGGATATGGAAGTTTGTCGAGGTATTTTTTCTCTGCACGATTTGGGTGACATGACAAATAACTATTACTATGGTTGTCTTGATGTAGTTGCAGGAGCGACAAATTCAACTACTCCTTGCGGTTCAATACCTGATGTTAATCGAAGAAACGCTTGTTTTGAAGCCGCAGCAGCAGATGCTCATAACCCGTCCTTATGCAACGCTATAACGATTCCAGATCATCCATCTGATCTTGATGCGGCATATCGTCAATCTTATCAAAACATTACTGGCGATTGCATGGCAAGTGCAAATCAAGCTGGATAATCTTTACTTTTTATTTCGATTTTTCTTCTTTTTATTAACCTTTCTACATGTGTGGTTTTCTACCTTTTTCATGTTTTATTCAGTCTGCTATCTCATATGTCCGCTTTTCTTGTTCAAAACACATATTTTTTGTCTTTTTGTTGTCATTTTACAACATCCTAATTGTTGTATTTTATGTTTAGATAAGATTAAATACGTCGTTTGTTGTAATAACATTATAGGTGAATTTGAAAATGTCAAGATCAACTAAATACCTGTCAGTTCTGGCTGTTTCTGCGCAGTTGTCCATATCTCCATCACTTGCTTTTGCACAACGTGAGCAGCAGGAGCCACCTCAAACGATTTCACGTTCTTCTGATTCACGTTTGACTACAAATGTTGCATTTGTCGCATTTTCTCAAGATGTTAGATTCACCTACAATAATACAACTAATCCAATCATAAGGCGCGCTCTTTCTAATGCTGTAGAAAATGATAATGCAATGCTCGAACTATTTACTTCTGCAATGCAGTTTGATCTTGCCTCTGGCAGATACAGTCGACTTCAATTGATTGACCGCGTTCATACAAATCTAATTGCCTATCTTAGATCAGATCCACTTTTGAGTGCTCTATCACGAACACAAACGCGACAATTCACTGACGAATTAAATCGACTTGCAACTCTGTCTTCTATTCCTCATGTCACACCAATTAATCTTCCTGCTAATCGTGAGGTGGCGTTGGGGTTATCTACTGATGCTTTAGGTTTCTCTACGCCTGTTACGAGGCCAATCCCACAACAACCTGTTTCATTACGATCTGAATTTGAGCACGCATTGATTGTTCGCGGAACTGCTCGAGATGCAGTATCTACTTCACAATTAGTCGCTCGTGTATTTTCTGAATTAGATCGAACTCTTCAACCATTTGTTGCCGATCAGGCTGAGCGATCGAGAATAGTTGAATCTCAGATTCGATCATGGCTAAACGATCCACAAAGTCAGCGGTATCGAGATTTGCCTACTGTTCAATTAGCAATCGCAACTTCACTCTCACCTCCTACTCAGAGGACCAGTGAAACTGTTAGAGAAGTTCCAGTGCCTGTACAATCACCAAATCAATATTCTTACTCATTCACATATTCTGGACAAAACTATGTTCTTCAGACAACTTCTGGACCAATCGTGGGTATGTATGATTTGAGGCTCCAAGTTGATCGTGCGCTAAATGGCGCTTCGACACTTACTATTACTGTCAATGGAGAATCCATGCCAATTCGAGATTTCGCATCTCTTCTAACACAGCCTCAAGTTCAGATTGCACTTGGTGTTACAAACCAAAATGGTCGTTTGAACTGGCATTCTCTCTAAATGTCGCAATAAAATTCGATGGTTCAGAATATTCTGGAAATAAAATTCTGACTACTCCTCTCTGACCATTATTTCTTGATAGTGGCCAAACTTCTATTCCTGTCTCATGATCTACTATTTGCATATACTCCAAATGCAATTTTTCTCTTTCTCCTCTATACCCTATTGCATAGGATCTAACTCCTTCATTTCTAAATGGAAAAATTCGATATAGTCTGAATGGATTTTGAGTGTCACAACTCTCTGAAAGTATTGCAGCCTCGTGTTCATTTGCACTCCAAGTCAAAACTCTCAAATGCGGTGGTATGCGAACAGTACTAATAGAAGTTCCAAATCCATCATCAATTAGTGCGTGCAGTTGTCCTTCTTCAAGACCATAATTAACTCTACCAAATCTTTTGCACTCGCGTACTCTTATTGATACCATTCTATACAGTTCATTACAATTCCTATTATTCGCACTAATAGTTAGATTTCTTCCCTCTACCATTGGCTCAACCATCGAAGTCATGCTGTGAGTACAAGCTATGTTTGCTGCAGCAATCAATGCGTACGTGCGCATCAATCTTCTAATCGATGGTTCAATTTTCACTTACTCTATTCTTTCTTAAAATTTAAAAAGAATTTACCTGCTTGCAAAATTACACTGATAAGAGTTTTGGAGCCATCCGCCATCACAACTATCTATCGACCCGCTCTCGACACATTTTGATCCTCTTATGCACCACTTGCAGCCGCTTCCACTAAGGCATGATGCGCAGTTGTTTTGCGCACTGCAACTAGTTCCACTTGCTGCAATCTGGCACTGCTGTGGATTATATGCCCAGTCTGCACTCTGGCAAAAACTCGAAGTTGGTCCATTCTGGTTTCCAAATAGGCATGAATTAGTCGATTTGCACCAGCCGCACCCGGATTTTGCAAGACATGAGCCACAATCTGGAGTCTGAGTTGCACAATCTGCCTGAGTTCTTGCAATTTGTTGGTTATTATTTTGGCCTCCAACTCCTTGTCCGACATCAACTATCTGCCTGCCATCGGCAGACCTTACTATCCTGCTTTGATTATTGGTGCCATTTGAAAGATTAGTTTGGTTTTCGTATTTTTCTCCACCTGGGCCAAATGTTTTAAACATATTAAGACAGCCAAAGCTTAGTAAAATTAAAAAAATACTGCTTATTATCAAAACATGTCTCATCTTTATATCACCAAATCGTATTCTTTTCCTTCTTTGATGAGCTTGACTCCTGCTTTAGTGGTTATCTTTCCGATTACGCTTGCATTTACGTTGTGCTTCTTTGCAATCTGAATTATCTTCTGCTCCTCTCCTTTTGGAACCATAATGCACATTCCAACTCCCATGTTAAATGTCTTGTACATCTCCACTACGTCTTTTACTTTTTCCATCATCGCTTCATAAATCGGAGTCAATTTTGGCATGTTATTTAGTTCAAAACCAACGTTTTTGTTTAGTCTGGTAAGTTTTGAATATCCTCCGCCAGTAATGTGTGCAATTCCAGTTATCTGACAACTATCTATCATTTCCAAAACTGGAGCTGCATATATTTTTGTTGGCTTTAGCATTTCTGCTCCCCATTTTTTGCTATCAAGTGTTCTTCTAGCTAAAGTGTACCCATTTGAATGAAGACCGCTACTCTCAAGTCCGACTATAACATTTCCTGGTTCAATTTTATCTCCAAGTATCTGCTTTTTCATTCTGCCAACTACTGTAAATGTCAAATCAAACGGTTTTTTGCCACCCTTTATTATATCTGGGATTACTGCTGTTTCGCCACCTATAATTGCACATCTGCATTCTCTAGCACCCTGGACTAACCCTTTCATGATGTCTTCTACTAATTGGTCGTCTTCTTCTGCAAGTGCTATGTAATCGACTCCGACTAAAGGCTCAGCTCCGACACAGAGTATATCATTAACAGACATTGCGATTGCATCTATACCAACCGTGTCGTATTTTTCTAATTCTTGAGCTAAGAGCAATTTTGTTCCAACTCCGTCTGTGTGAATAACTAGCTCTTCGCTGCCGCATTTGAAAACTCCACCATAATGACCAAAGATCGGAAGAGGCTCTCCGACTCCTTTTCGATAGTTGAATGTTTCCCTGATATTGTCCCAAATGCTGTTCTGTATCCCTTTGACTTTTTTGATGTTAATTTGATATTTCACAATAATCTACCCAGAATATAGTTAAAATTGAAGTAGCTTCATTTATTAATCTTAGTCGCTTATACTCGTCCATGGGTTTACTTGGATCATTTAGTGAATTTTCTAAGCGTGTCGTCGATTCGGCAAAGCGCGGCGGACTTTCGACTTCGGATTCCAAAAAGCTTCAAAACCTTCTTTCTCGAACCGGGAAGCGAAACACTATTCTCGCAAAAGGAATTCTTTCAGCCCTAAGTGCTGGTGGGGCAACACAAAAAGACGTTTCAAGATTAGGTACTCTGCTGCGTTCTGCTGAAGAACGAATATCTCAAGACAAGCCTCCGTTTACTGATCTAGAGCAGAAAGAAATCACAAATCTATTCCAAAAAGCTTTCATGTCCGCTAAGACTGCTCGATGGTTTTCATCTCAAATCGACGAATTAGTTGCAGAGGAAATTCAGGAATTTCTCTCCGGCTCGCGCGGTATTGAAGCAACTATTCCAAGCAGGAAATCTATTCGTCTTCCAGAGCGCCGCTCAGTTGAGGAAGAAGAGCCTTCTCCAAGAAAAAGAATGCGCCTTTAAACAAATCAATAAGCTATTTATATTAGTGGGAATAAAGGGTATTCTGATTAAAGAGGCTCAGTTATGAAAATCAAGCTTACTCCGGAACTATCTTATATTATTGGCCTCTGGCGCAAGAAAAAATGCTTTGACGGTTTAGGTGTTCGTGGCGAGCCCGATTTGCTTTCGCTTTTTTCTAAAGAAGTCTTAGATCGAGAACTTATCACTTCTGATAAAATCCTTTCAAACGAAGAGAAAGTCTATTTTTATCACACTGCTTACCGTAAGTTTTTCCAAGATGTCGAGGAAGGGCAGCTTGAGCGATTTAAGTATCTAAATGAATATGCAGCAAACTATTTGGCCGGTCTTTTTGATGCTGTTGGTGAAATCAGCGAAAAAGGCATTGTTTCAATCGGAAAAGCTAGTAGCAGCGATGAAATGCTTCTCTTGCGGCTTGGCTTTAAGGCAAGAAAAAATGCTGGCAATTTGATTATTGAAAAGCCAGTCGTTTTCCTTGCATTCATCAAGAATTATGTTAAGTTAAAAAAAGGCCACAAAGTTTTCCAGATGATAAAAGGTGCTGTGCTAAAACCAGAGTCTTCTATCGAATCAAAAACTAATTCCGCATCAAATTAATGTTACGCGTGTTTTTATTGCACTTCATTTTAGTTAATTTTTGGGGTGTGTATTAAATGCAGAAAAGGTGGTATGAAACTCAGTCATAGTTTAGTTACTAAAAAAGTTCTTTGTTTAGTCATGTCTCGACTTTTAATGTGTCAAGCTTTAAATCCGCTTTATCTAATAGGATTTATGTTAATAGCTAACAGTAATGTTTTGCTATTCTTTGAGGTGTCTAATCAATGAGAATTCTTACGGTACATTCAGACTTTATGGAAGTTGAAGTAAAAAAAGCCGCAATCAAAGCTCCAGAGCAAATTGGTGATGAGTGGAAAGCTCCACGAAAATTCAATGAAGTTCTTGTTGTCTTTACTGCTGTCGAAAAAGGTGATGAGCATGTGCTTGCATCTGCAAATGCACTTGCTCAGGAAGTTGCTGCGGTTAGCGATCAGGTAAAATGCAAGAACATTTTGCTTCACCCTTGGGTTCATCTAACTTCTAAGCCATCGGATCCGCAAACTGCACAAAAAGTACTATCTATGGCAGAGACGATTTTGCGAGATAAGAAATTTGAGTGTAATCACTCTCCATTTGGCTGGTACAAAGGATTTACAATTAAATCAAAAGGACACCCTCTATCAGAATTATCTAGAGAATTAAAAGTCGATCCATCTGCTGCCGGTGGTTGCTGTGCTGCTGAAAGCGGTCCAAGTCAATTGAAAGTTAATGAATCGAGTGTTGCTTCTTCAGTTTCAGCAGTGGAAAAGAAAGAAGATGATACTTCAAAAAGCTTGAAACAAGAAAGCGAACTAAAGAGCAAATTCTACATTCTTGATCTTGAGGGCAAGCTTCATGATGTTGCTTCATTTAACTACAAGAATGATGGTCTGAAGAAACTTG
>CAZZKB010000011.1:0-12420 GCA_964654575.1 Microcaldota archaeon
TGAGAACGGAATGATCAAAAATCCTGGGGCAATTAATGGTGGATTTTATCAAAAGACTCCTGATATGGGTTCGATACACCCATCATTTGTGATTGCGGTCGATAATATAAAAGAGCACATAAAGACTGTTCAGAAGGCTGGCGGAAAAGTTATTGGAGAGCCGATGGACATTCCAGGTGTTGGCAGCTTTGTTTCCTTTATCGATACCGAGGGAAATCGCTTGAGTATGCTCCAACCATTAATGCAGACTCCTAAGAAATAATTTTAATCTATTTTTTTATTATATTAACTATGAAAGAATTCATGCTATTAATTAGAAATTCTAGTGATAAAAATCAGTGGTCAGAAGAATTGCATCAAAAATTTGTAAAAAAATGTGAGGTCTACATTACAAACCTAAAGGTGCAAGGAAAACTAATTGCCGCCCAACCACTAATTCGGGAAGGGGTCGTATTATCTAAATCTACTTCTGGTTGGGGCGAAAAATCAATTGATATAAATTCAGAAATTCAAGTTGGATATTATCACATTCTAGCAGAAACAATAGAAGAAGCAGTTACAATTGCAAAATTAAATCCAGAGTTTGAGTTTGGAGCTGGAGCGAGTATAGAAATTAGACCAATAAAAAATAAAGAGACAACTGGCTTTACCTATCCGTCTCAAAAAAACAGTACTAAATAAGAAAATGTACGCCCCGGGGAAGACTCGAACTTCCGGCCTGCTGATTGCTGTAAACTTATACAAAAAGTTTTGATCAAACTTTTCCTAAAAGTTTGTAACAGTCAGCCGCTCTACCGGCTGAGCTACCGAGGCATAAATTACAGAAATTAAATTATACGAATTGTCTTTAAAAAGAGATGGCATTGATTCATGCTAGAAAATAGTTTTCAAGCCCTACTATTTCCATTTTTGTAGCTCCGATATCATCTGCACTATGAATCTTTATTGCTGCAATTGTGGCATTTAGTTTTAGTATCTCCATCCTTCTTGCAAGCATAGTCCCCTGATTTACACACACTCTCTCATCATCTCGAACTATCCCAAAGAAATCTGTCGCTCCCTCTTCGATCAGTCTATGATATACTGTTGTCAATATCGTCTGACAAAGTGGTATTGTTATAGTTGAGCCGTCATCCATCTCAATTCTACTTCCAATTGGTATCTGCGGCAGGTTATCCTCTCTAATCAACAGTGTTGTTTTATCTCCGACAGTATCTTCGCATATTTTCAAGCCTGAAGCTCCATTTAACAGGCGTCTTTTTAGTATGTCAAGAGCTTTTCTTCTATAACTACTTTCTAGCCTCACGAAATATTCGTCTTTTGGTACTCCGTATTCTGCAAGAAGCATCGATCTAAAAGATTGGGGCAGGTCATATTCTTCCCTTAGTTTGGCAAGTTCTCCTGCTTCTGCTCCTTTCATAAAATCTGCTGGAACAATGGCAACTTTCGTATTTATTCCACGTTCCCTTAGCATTTGCCATATCTGAAGGCTTATTCTAAATGTTGTGTTATCTGCTTCTGTTGGCTGTGCTATCTTCAACTTGGTGCCTTGAGCACTTTCAAACATAAGATAGTTGCTTCCAAGAACAACTGCTTTTCTTCTTCCTTCTCTTTCATTTATTTTCGATGCATTTACTATTGATTTGGCTACTTCTTGGTGTATTTGCATCATTTGTTCTACTCTAGTTTTGCTCATAAATCATCCCAAAACACTTATGGCAACTTTAATATAAATAAATTTTGATAAAATTTTACACTTTTTAGTAATCATTTTATAATTTTTCTAGCTAAATTGTGCATATGATTGGAAATTTAGACTCAATTGATCGAAAAATAATATTTGAGTTAGAAAAAAATTCTCGTATTCCTGAGAATGCGTTAGCCAGAAAACTACGTATCTCAAGAGAAGTGGTCAGATACCGTATGAACCAGCTAACAAAAATGGGCATTATCGAAGGCTATACTACCTGGATAAATATTGTCGGAATGGGCTATCAATGCCACAAAGTCTATCTAAAACTCTTTGGAGACCAAAAAACTCGCGACAATTTCCTTAATTTGCTAAAAGAGAGGCAAGATGTTTTTTGGATCGGGGTTGCTGATGGTTCTTGGGATGTCGGCGTTACTTTCTTTTCAAAATCTAATAGTTCATACTATTCGGTTAGACGAGATCTTTTTTCGACTTTTTCGGCAACCATTTCAGATAAACGGATGGGTTTAGTTGTAAATGCTTATACATATGGACTGAAATTTCTTACTCCAAGTGAGAACGAGAATATTGGACTTTTTGATGAAACTACAAATCATGATGTCGATTCATTAGATCGCCGGATACTTAAGGAGTTATTTTTAAACTCCAGAATCCGTTTGGTTGATTTAGCAAGAAAATGCTCAAGTAGCATGGATACAATAAGGAATCGAATCAAAAATCTAGAAAAAAACGGTATTATCACTCGTTACACAATTAGGCTAAATCATCAAAAACTAGGCGTCGAATTTTATAAGGCATTTCTTTACTTTGATCTTTTTGATCAAAACGTTGAGAATAAACTTGTCGAATTCTGCAATGGTCACCCCAACATCGTTCATTTAGTTAAAACCATAACTCCATGGGAAATAGAATTGGAAATCATGGTCGAGAGTCACTCACAATATAATTCTGTTCTTCATGAACTGCGTAATCTTTTGCCAAAAGAATTGATAAATATCGAATCTGCTATACTAAGTCACGATTACGTCTTCCCAGCAAAAAAGAGTATTTTTGATTAGGTCTCACACAAACTCCAGCCACAAAAAGGACACGTTATGCATCCTTCTCGTCTGATCAATTTATTTTGACAGCTGGGACATATGTTTTGTTTAACAAAATCCATATCTGTCTTCTTATTTACTCTCTTCACCCGCCTAAAAGTCCTTTAATTCCCTTTAGTAAGCCTTCTGATTTTGCTTTCCAACCTGCTAAAAAGCCAGTTAATCCATCCATGCCGCCTAACATGTTCAACACTTCAGCAGCAGCTGAAATAGTTTTTCTATTGCTATTATAGTTTGGAAATAATAGTGTCAGTAATCTAGTTATTCCTCTCTTTGTGTATATTGCTTTTCCATCTCTAGTTTTCGAAGACCACTCTTTAGTGAATTCCCTAACTTCGGGTGTTTTAAGAAAATCCTCTACATTCGACGATTTTTCCTCTTCTTTTGAGTTAGTTGGTTTTTGCATCTCTGGCTCTTGAGTTCTTGCCTCGTCGTTTCCTTGCATCTGTCTGAATTGAGCGATAAACATGCAACCAAAACCTCACTTTATATTTATAAATGCTTTTCTCTTCTCTCTGGAAATTCTGCTATCTCTTCACAAATTTTAAATCCACACTTGCGACATATTGCACAGCCTTTAGAGTGATAAAGTTCGCCAGAACACCTAGGACAAGTATTTTTCATTATTAGATCGTAATCTCCTGGTTTTTCTTCGTAATCTTCCATTTTCTCACTCAATATATATCTATTATTGTTATCTCAGGATTTGTTAGAAACCGAAACCCAGTTGTGCCTCGTGTTAATCCACATGTGACATATTCGTCTATGTGTTCATTTCTTTTATTCCATCCCCCCACGGTGTTGCCAAATCCACTATATCTTTTAATCAAGTAATCCGTAATTATCGGTATCCTAATTTCTCCACAGTGTGTGTGGCCTGAGAGTATTAGTGTTTTTTGCGCTATTTGCTTTTCATCAACTGCTAGTTGCTCATGTGCTAATATAATTTTTGGTATTCCAAGGCCAGATTCATTGTATTTACTCCTACCGCTCCACTGTTCATCTAAGCCATACAATTCGAATCTTTTTCCATCAATTCTAATTTCTTCAAATTCATTTTTTAGAACTGTTATTCCATCTTTATTCAATTCATTTGAAACTGTTTGTGCAAGAATATCGTTTGCTTTTTCCGGATCAGAATACCAAAGTCCATAATCGTGGTTTCCCAAAACTGCATATTTGCCATACTTTGCTTTTAATGCACTTAATGGCCGAAGCTCTTCAACCTCATCTATTTGTGAATTTACAAAATCTCCGGCAATTAAAACTACGTCTGGATTTTGATCATTTATCATTTGTATTTTCTTCTGGAGATCCCCTTCTTTTTCAGAACCTATGTGTATGTCGCTAATCAAAATTATCTTTATTGGATTTGAAAATCTTCCTGTTAAATTGTATGAGTTTTTTGCAATAATTATTCTATCCGGTTCTATGTATTTAGCATCTACAAATACTCCTGCTATGATAATTATTGCCGCTAATAACATCATTACAACCATAATAGTTTTTTTCATTCTATCATATTCCAATCTTTTCGATTATTTTGCCGCTCTTATACTTCGCCTCTTCAAGATGTTTCTGAATCTTAACTATCTTAACGCCTTGAGGTTTTAGAAAATCTTTTTGATCATACCCATAAACTATTACATCAGGTTTAACCAAGTCAAGCATCTCTTTGGGATCTCTAAATCCAGCAATTGCCAAATCTACCATTTTCAAGTTCTCTACAAGTATTTTTCGATACTCTATTGGATGAACTGGCTCTCTGCCTTTTTTTCTAATATGATCATCACTTGCAATCGCGACAACTAAAAAATCCCCTTCTTTTCTTGCTTCGCTTAAGGTTACTATGTGACCAATATGAAGGACATCAAAAACCCCCCCAGTAAGTACAATTTTGATTTTTTTTCTTTCATCTTTTTTTATGAAGTATCTATCGTTTTTTCTCTCAAGCAATTGCTTTAGCTGTTCGTTGAGCTTTTGGTACGTTTCCTGGCATATTCCGCGCTCTATAAGTTCTAATTTTAGCAGTTCCCTCAAGCTTTCTTCCATAAACATTATTTTCCTATTGAGATTTTTAATCCAGTCTCTTGTCAGATTAAAAATCTTATTTTACATTTTTAATTTATGATTCTACCAAAACAGCATTTAGAAGGGGCAAATTTGATGGATAACTTGCACGCAAGTCAATTTCAACCATGTGGTATAGACATAACTCTAAAGCAAGTATTATCATTCAAAAATGCTGGAAAAATAGATTTTGATAATAAAGAAAGGAAAATAAGTGATACCGAACCAATTGACTTTTCGAATGATGAAGTCTGCCTAAAACCAGGTGCATACAAAGTAGTGTTTGATGAATATGTAAGAATTCCATCTGATGCCGCAGCACTTTGTCTTCCTCGTTCATCCCTACTTCGCTGCGGAGCTACCCTTGAATGCGCTGTCTGGGATCCAGGCTATGAAGGAAGAAGCGAAGCTATGCTAGTTGTCCATAATCGACATGGTCTGACTTTAAAGAGAAAAGCAAAAATTGGACAAATGATTTTTATTAAACTATCAACTGCTACGTCTAGTCTTTATTCTGGTCAGTATAAAGGAGAAAATAAATAAAAATTACTTTATCATTTTTCCAATTATTTCCTTTATGCTCCCCTTCTTCTCCTTTATAGAATAACTAATTTGTACTATCGGAATTTTTGTCTTTATCAATTTCTGAAGGCTTACTGGGGTTCCTGAAACAACAAATTCTGCCCCGCTGTTGTTTATCGTTTCTTCAAGTTCCTTTACTTGTTTTCCGTAATATCCCATCGCTGGAACAACGACATCTAATTGATCGTAATCCTCGTATGCTTTCCTTATGCTTCCAACTGCACAGCTTTTTGGGTCTATAATTATTGCTCCAGAAAGTGCTGCATACTCGTAACCTGCTCCTATTCGCATTCCGCCATGCGTTACACTCGGTCCATCTTCCACTACGATCACTCGTTTATCTTTAATGCTTGTTTTAACATCGGGCAACAATTCCATATCTGTTTCAATAATTTTTGCTTTTGGATTTAGGTTTTCCGCATTTCTAACTATTCTTCTAATATCTGTTGGATTCTCGCTTGCCTTGTTTATCACTATTACATCAGCTGCTCTGAAATTTGTTTCCCCTGGGTAATACCAGACTTCGTGACCAGGTCGCAGTGCATCTGCAACTACTATATGCAAATTTGGTTTGACAAACGGAATGTCGTTATTTCCCCCATCCCATATCACTATTTCCGCTTCCTTTTCGGCCTGCTTTAATATTTCTTTGTAATCGACTCCTGCATAGACAATCGTTCCATCTCTTAGGTGTGGTTCGTACTCTTCTCTCTCCTCGATTGTGCAATTGTACTTATCAAGATCATCAAGGTTCTCGAATCTCTGGACTCTTTGTTTATTCAAATCACCATATGGCATTGGGTGTCTAAGAAGTACGAACTTTTTCTTCCTCTGCCGTAATATATTTGTTATGTTTCGACAAAGAGTTGTTTTTCCAGCTCCCGTTCTTACAGCAGTTATCGCAATTACTTTTTTCTTACTCTTAATCATTGTTTCTCTTGGGCCAAGAAGAACAAAACTAGCTCCCTTAGCTTGGACTCGTGAGGCCATATTCATTACTTGTTTGTGAGAAATATCTGAGTAAGAGAGATAAACTTCATCTATCTCATTTTTTTCGATTAATACTTCAAGTTCACTTTCCTCATACACTGGTATTCCCTTTGGATATAGCTTTCCAGCTAGCTCTACTGGATATCTTCTTCCCGAAATATTTGGAATCTGAGCTGCTGTAAAACCTACGACTTCGTAAGCAGCATTGTCTTTGAAAAAGACATTAAAATTATGGAATTCGTGAGCAACGGTTTAAACCGAAGCTAATCACGTCCTGCTGCCCCTAGTATCAAAACTTTACGCACCATCTCTTTCAACCTCTTCAATTATTTGTATTAATTTTAATCCATCTGTAGAAAGTGAATAAAACTTAAAATACGGTGCCTTTCTCCCTACGATGTGTTTTTTGTATGGTATTACTAAATTTTCTTTAGTGTCTATTATCAAAGCATCTCTAACTGACCAATGTGTCCTGTTTGATCGTGCTGCAATTTGTTCAATGCTTAGATGACCTGATTTTAGTGCTAACCAATAATTTCTATGGCTTCTCGTGTACTGTTTCTTTGCATATGACTTGACGAGCTTTTTCCATTGTTTCGTATATGATCTAAAATGTTCATCTAATATAATTTTGGTCAAATTTCGAACTCCTCTAATTTGTATTTCATAACACCCTTTTGATTTTCTTACTGCTATTCTGAATTCATACAAATTCTGAAAAAATTTTAATAGATAGTGATTTACTTGCTCATCTTTCACTGTTATAACTATTCCGTACAAATATCCTTTTCTTTGAACTACTGAACCATCTCCAGCTTCATACCCGTCTAAAAAACTTAATGTCAACGATCTGTTTTTTTCTATTTCCTCAAGTGATTTTTTTATAAATTTGTTAAATATTATTGATAGTGTGACATTATTTATCCGCAATTCTATCGCATCCTTTGTTGCAAGTTTTGTAAATTGCATCAACACTCTAATTCCAAGTTCTTTTTCCCACTTTTCACGATTCTGTTCAAAATCCGGTTTGGAACTTTTTATGTATCCCCTCCAAGATTTATTATCTATTAAAAACTTCTCTTCTACTATTTTTCTAAATCTTTTAACAAGCTCTACTTCTGTGTTTGATATTCCAATTCCATAAAAAACTTTATTCCCCTCCGCAACAAAGAATCCTACTGCCCAGGCTGTATCTTTATCTATTTCCACTTCTTCTGGTAATTGTAGTTCTGGTCCTCGAGGCTTTTTCGATATTCGTAATCCGGTTAAACTGGGAATTACAATTAACTGTTCTTTTACGACTAAATCTTCTAGTTTAATTTTGGAAAATTGCACATCTCTTTGATTTTTTTATTGTTTATATTTTGCTTCTGACACACTTTATTTCCGCGGCAATTAAACATCTAAAATCACAAATGATTTCCATTTGCCTCTAATGTTTTCTACTTTAAACATGTGATAACTTACTGCTTTCACATCGACTAGCAATTCGTGCTTAGTCATATCTATTTTCTCGCCCTTAAAAGTAGCTCTTAATTCCCACTTTCCAGTCTTTACTTTTTGCTCTATTTTTATTTCATACTCTCTGAAAAGAAGCAATTTTGCATCTTTGTAGAAAATAACTTCCTGTAAAAAATCGTGCAATAGTCTCTCTGGCTCGTCAGCATTGATTTTAATTTTTATCTGTTTTTTTAATTCGATTTTTTCAAGATCAGCAATCATTGAATTTGTCGTTGCTTTGGCAGCTGATTCAAACATTTCTTCTATTGTTTTTCCATTTGCTTCAAACGCAATATCTGCAAGTGCGAATCCTTCGACAAACTTAAACGGCATTTATTTCACTTCTTCCTTAACGGTTTTCCTTGCATTTTCCTATTTTTGATCAAACTTTTTCTAAAAGTTTGGACCAGTCCCCTTAGCTCCTCATTCGCTTGGCCGACGAGAGAACTGAGCTAAAGCTCAATTCTCGAGCCTTTGGCAAAATTTGGTCTTATCATCGGAGCTTCGGTTCATCCAAAGATTCTTCTCTAAGAAAGGCTTTATTATTTTGCTTTTTGGAGTATTTTTTCTATCTGTCCTTTGTGGATACTAATATTCTTTCCAATGAAAACTAACTCTGTGACTTTAGCATCAAATTCTTCCATTGTGTATCTTTCAGCCACATAGTTCATCAAATATGATCCTTTTTCAGTCACTACAAATCCTTTGCTTCGATAAACTGCCTTTGGCATATTATCAAGAAATTCAACGAATTTCTGATAACTCATCAGTTCCTTTGTACTATAATCAAAATATTCATATTCGAGCTTATGCGAAGCATGCTTATCGATCGGATGTGTTCTATCTACTCCGAATATTGGGCTTAATGATACTTCTGCATGTTTTGCCCTTAGCAGAAGGGCTCGATTGTTCATGTCTTTGATTTTGTTTTCTAATCTTTCGATTTCTTCTTCCGGCACCAGGTCTATTTTATTCATGATTATTATGTCTGCCAGTTCAATCTGCTCTGCTCCAGTGTGTCCAATATTTGGAAATCTCAACAATGAATCTAAATCGACTAATGTTACTATCGAATCGAGTCTGACTGAGTCAATATTCTCAACTACATCGTGAGCTAATGCTGCTGGCTCAGCAACTCCAGTTGTCTCAACAACAATCCAGTCTGGCTTAACTCGTTCTAATATCTCAGCTATCGCAGCTTCGAATTCACCAGAAAGAGAACAGCAAACACATCCGCCGGATAGTTCAGCCATGTCGATGTTTTTGCCCTTAATCACTTTGCTGTCAATTCCGATTTCGCCAAACTCGTTCATAAGTATGGCTATTTTCATACTGTTTTTCTTTGCAATGTTGCGCAAGAGAGTTGTTTTGCCAGAGCCTAAATAACCAGTTATTATTGTTATTGGTACTCTACTGCTTTTCGACATAAATTTAATTACTTTCGAATTAGTTAATAAACGCAAGGGTGGCCGACCTAACAATTATTTTCTGATTTACCGATTCTCACCACATCTCTATTACTCATCAATCAAATCTGCAATTACATATACTCTCTAAGTAGCTCTAGTGCTTCTTTGTGATCTGGTTTTATTCTAATTGCCTCTTCTAAGTATTTTCTCGCCCCTTTCTTTTCTCCAAGGTTAATTAGGCATTTTCCTGCCATGCTGTTTGCACTTGCAACTCCACTCTTAGTTGCTTTTGTTTTTCCGCTGTGTTTTATATATCCGTTTATATAATCAAAGACTTCGCTATAATCTGGCGTTGTGCTATATCTCATAAGTATGTCTGCAATTATTGCCAATATGTCTCGTTCGCTGTGTCCGAGTGTTTTAAATATTTCTTTAGCTCTTTCGACTCCTCCATCGTCATCTCTGATAAATACACTAGAAATTGCATCTAGCTGCAAACAAATTATGTACTCCCTTCTTTCACCTGGTTTTTTTCTATCTATTTTTTTCAGAACTTCTCTAACAATTCTCCGTGTCTCTTGATAATTCATAAGTTCCAGTTCGCATTCGGCAAGCCTAATTGATCTATCTACAGTATCTTCCTTTTCAATTAATTTTTTCAGCTGCTCTCTTTCAACATCGTGCCTTCCTATCTTTGAAGCGCATCTTGCATGTTTTTGCCTAGTTATATCATCTTCCGGGTCTACTTCTAAATATCTTCCAAGTTTTTGAAATGCCTCTTCATACTTCTCTGCTTTGTAATAAAGTATTCCTAAATATTTTTCCAGGTCGTGTTCGTTTATTTTGTCTTTGGCATCACACCATATTTTTTCAATCTCTCGTATTACTTCAACTGCTTTTTCAAACTCTTTTTTCTCTCCCAAAACCCACGCCAAACAACCAAGTTTTTGAGATTTGTTATATTCATCGTCTTCGTTAAGTTTTTTTATTTCTTCAAGTGCATCATCAAATCTTTTAGCCTCTATGAGTATGTCTATTTTTGTTTTTCTATCGTAAAATTCGTATTTACCTTTTCTCTCAATCAATCTTCTTTGCGCTTCAAGTGCAATATTCATTTTACTCGCTTTTTTATTTCTCGCCGAAATCCATCTCAATACACTATCTTCATTATCCACTACCTCAAGCTCATCTCTAGCTTTTCTATGTGCGGTGTCTCTATTATCCAACATAACTCTTTCAAACGATCCAATCATTTTTGGCACGCTGTCAAGTGCCTTACTTCTCATTTTTACAATTGTTGAAAATCCTCCAACATTACCACCATTAACTTCTATTATGTAAATTCCTTCTTCTGAAACAATTAGATCAAATCCAATAACTCCTGCAATTTTTTGTCCATCACTTATTTTTTTATGAAGAGCACTTGCTGCTTTTAATGAAACTTCAACTACTTGATCAAAATCAAATCCTATTCTTTTACAAACTTCGACTGTTTCTTTAGCTGCTGCTCTTATGCTAATATTTACTGGACTATGACCCCATTCTTGATGTCTTACTTCTGAATCTACCCAAACTGGTTTTTCTTCAAACGTAACGATTGCTCTTATGTTCCAGTCTTGTTTTACTAATCTATCATCAAAGCTTAACGGAATAATTCTCTCTTCAACAAACACTTTTGTTTCTCTCGATATCCTTTTTGCAAAATCGATCGCTCTATCTATATCTTCTCTTCTAAATATCCCAACTCTCGATCCTTGAGAACCGCTATTTCCCTTAATTACGAAATCATGTACTTCCTCATCTCCTAAAAACTCTGTCAAAATTTTTTTATTTTTTACATCGTCATCTTCAAGAAATGCTTTTTTTGGTACTTTGAAACCTGATTCATTAAAGATATCACTACAATCTGCTTTGTTATCGCATCTATCTGTCAACCACTGGGGGTTGACTAACAACCTGTCTCGTAAATTAGTCGAGCCTGTGCTTCCATCTCTAAAATCTGCTAATTGCAATTCAACTGGATTGCTTAGTATTACTGGTGTTATTTCCCCGTCTCTAAAAATATAAAAGTAATCTACTCCTACGGTGTTTCCAGTCCTATCTGTATATAATGCGCCATCTAAACATGGGGGTATTAGGACTGTTCGAACTGTTTCTGTTTCTCTTGCTGAAATCCAAATTGCAAGTGGATTATTCGTAATTCCAAAAATTCCAAAATTTAGTTTGTCCTCAAATTCTCTTCTTCTTGCCCGTACTGTTTTTTTAACAACTATGTTTTTACTTGGAAGCAATTTTTTTACTTCGTCCCTCACTTCTCTAGTGATTTCTTCAGCTTCTTCTAAAAATTTGTACTTAAATCGAGTTCCCTTCAAGGATTGCTTGCTTATTGTGTTTTCTCTCAGTTTCACAATAATCATGTATCTATAATTTACTTTTAAACACTTTCTAAAACAAATTAAACTGTTCTTTATAATCATTTTACTCCTAATTCAATTTGTGTTCAAAATCAAACGTCTAGAGATTATTAACATTTTATACATTTTCATCTACTCTAGTCTAGCTATTATCATCCCACTTTATCTACTCCAAAAGAACACGAGTCTTTCGTCAATTGGCTTCATACTTTCTCTTGGACCGCTGATCTTTCTTTTTACTCGAGTTGTATTGGCAGCAATTTCAGATTCAATCGGCACCTATAGCATAGATATCTTCTATTCAATTGTGAATATAATATCTGTAATCATCTACTACTTTGCTTCAACTCCAATTATGTTTGGCTTAGGAAATGTCGGAGAAGGTCTTCGCAATGCTGGATTTTGGGCCGTTGTCAGAACTGAAGCAATGGAAGAGGAAAAAAACAATCAGTCACTTGCCTCTGTATTTGTTCACTACTCAAACTTAAGACAAGTTGGAGAAGGGGTCGGAAAAATTCTTGCGGCGGTGATTCTTGCTCTAGTAGGTTTTGTTCATTCTTTTGAAATAATATTGACTTCATCAGTTGCCCTTCTCTTAATTAATCTAAATATCGCTCAAAAAATCAATACTCCAAAATCAGGTA
>CAZZKB010000012.1:0-11611 GCA_964654575.1 Microcaldota archaeon
CATAGAAATTATATCCACTATAAATCGTATACATAAAACTTCCGATGCTTAGCAATACAAAAAACCACATCAATAAATTGAAATATTGATTAACAAGTTTGGCTGCTGTCGTGGAATATTTCATTATTCCAGAAACAGCTTCTGCCTTTAATCTATCGTCTAACCCAGTGTCGCACGGTTTAAGTGTCACTGTCTTAAATACGCAGCTAAATGCTTCTTTTGCCAACGGTTTGTATTTTGCTGAAAATACTGACATTATTGCAAAAATCCCGGCCGCTATTATACACAGAACCACATTTCCACCATTTTCATACTGGATTTCACTGACGTTTTTGTATCTCTATATCATGTTCTGTTTAATAAGATCTTCTTTTCTTAAGGGAAGTGCCTAACTTAGACGATTGTCAAATTTTAGACACTTGTCAAAGTTTTCTCACAAAAGTTTATAAATAAAGAAAATTTATGTTTAATTGCGCCTGGGAATTTGCGGGTGCGATACAGGGATTCTAACGAATCGATAATTCTCTGTCGGTGGGTAAGACCGTATTTCGGTTTGCTCCGGGAGTTTTGTTTATTCGCTGTGCAAATACGTATCGTAATTAGTGGCATCGGACAAATGCGCTAATCTGCATTTGTTCAAGCCAAAATCCAAAACCCAAATGGCGCACCTATTTTCTTATGTCTTACAATTTTATTCGTTATTGAATAATACAATTTTTTTGTAGTTTTAGCTTACGCACTTGTTTCTATCGCACCTTAGACCACTTTGACAATCCTGGTCTTCAAAGCAGTATCCACCTTCTTGAGATTTACTTGCCTGATTGGTCATTTTGTCTATTCTGCCCGTTTGGTTATCTATGTTTGAACTTGTGTTTTTTGCACTTCCAATTAGCTGACTTGCCATTATCAGGACTATTGCTAATATTACTGTAATTATTATCAACATTTCAGCCGATAGTTGTCCTCTCATAATCTATGCTTTACTGCGAATAAATAAATACCTTGATATTATCAAGCTTCTAATTACAACTTATGAAATCAAGAACAGAATACTTAAGTTTCTCAACTTCTAAGAAGATCGAAATTGTTAGGATTACCGATAAAATTTCTCGTATTGTCAATGAAAGTGGGGTCTCAGAGGGTATTGTTTTAGTTAATCCTATGCATATAACTGCGGCCATAGTAGTGAATGATAACGAATCAGGTCTTCATCAAGATTATTTGAAAATCCTCGAATCTCTGGTTCCCTATCGAGCACAATATTTACACAATCGAACTGGCGAAGACAATGCTGCTGCACATATTTGGAGGCAATTTATGGGTCATCAGGTTGTTTTGCCTATCACAAATGGCAAACTTGATCTAGGTCCTTGGGAGCAGGTATTTTATTTTGAATTCGATGGAATGCGGCAAAAACGCGTTTTAGTTAAGGTTATTGGAGAATGAATTAGTATGGCTCTTCTATAAACTCCGAAATACTTTTCTGTTCTTGTTTCTTAGGGTATCTATTCCCATTTTCCTTTAGCCATTTTTTAATTTCTCTATATTCTGGCATTACTTTCTCAACCAATTGCCAGAATCTAATCCCATGTCCACGATATTTTGTGTGAGCCAATTCATGAACTATCACATAATCAATTATCTGAAGTGGCATAAAAAGAAGCCTCAAACTAATCATTATATCGTTTTTTGAAGAACAACTACCCCATCTACTATCAGCGTCTCGTATTCTTACTTTTCCAAGTGTTGATTGAAAGCTACGATTATTTATCTGCTCGACCCTACTGCTCAACTCTTTAGCAAATGATTTTATTATGACTTTTTTGACTATCTCATTTCGAATGTGATTGTGTCTTGCTGGCAAGAATATTTTCAGTTGCTCATTCTCTTTCCTAAGACCAACATTCCCACTTTCTTTTTCAACGATCTCTATTCTATATCTGTTACCTAAAACATCTATTTCCTGTCCGTTTTCAAAATCAATTTCAGATTTGGGCTCATTATTCCATTTGCCATTCAATATTGCTTTTATCGCCCTATTCTTGAGGTTTTGAAATATTCTCTCCTGCTCCTTTTCACTCCACCTTTTCGGTATACTAATCTGTATTTCTCCGTTCTTTAATTTAGCAATTGCAGTTTTGTTGTTAGAGGGTAATCTTACGACAAAATACTCCCTCTGACTTATCGATACGCTTTCCACGATACCTATTTCAGTCTAATTGTTATAAATCCTACTTGCAATTCTTTAGCTGTGTGGGTTGAAGAAAAAATAAAAAACGGGAAACTTCTCTGCGTTAGTGTCACTTGTGAAAACCACAAAATTTCAAATATCAAAATTTCAGGAGATTTTTTTATCTACCCCGAAGACGATATCACTTTACTCGAGTCTTGTTTTCATGGTATCTCTATTCCATTTGATGAACAAAAACTTCTTTCTGAAGTCATATCAAAAACTTCGAAAACAAACATTATTGGTTTTGATCTGTCCGATCTGATTCGGCTTGTAAAACGGGCTGCTGACAAATGAATTGGCGTGTTATTGAATTCACCAGAAATACTGGTTATATGAATATGGCAATCGATGAAGCTATTTGCGAAGCCATCTCAAGCTCCACTTCTCCGCCAACAATCAGATTCTATGGCTGGGACCCCAACTGTATCTCTATTGGATATTTTCAATCGATTGAAAAAGAGGTAAACCTTAAGAGATCTCAAGAGCTTGGCGTTGATGTTGTCCGAAGAAGGACTGGTGGCGGTGCAGTTTACCACGATCGTGAGGGTGAAATTACCTACAGCTTGATCGCTCCAGAAAGCATTTTTCCAAAAGATATTCTACAGTCTTATCGATTTATTTGTGCTCCAATTATAGATTCGCTATTGAAACTTGGGCTAAATGCTGAGTTCAAACCAATCAACGATATCATCGTTTCTGGCAAAAAAGTTTCTGGAAATGCACAAACACGAAGAAACGGTGTGCTTCTGCAGCATGGCACTGTTCTCTTTTCAGTTGATGTCGATCGTATGTTTGAAGTCCTCAGTGTTTCGGATGAAAAAATCCGAGATAAATTGATTAAAAGTGTAAAAGATCGGGTAACTTCGGTTTCTTTAGAAAATCCACCTCTCTCTAAAGATATGCTTTACCGCGCGCTTCTTAATGCCTTTATAAAAGACAAAGAATTTTCATTTGATTCTCTGTCTGATTGGGAAATATCTCGATCTAATCATCTTTGTCAGACTAAATATTCCACAAAAGAATGGAACTTTATGCGCTAACATCGCAGTTGGTATACTCTTATTAAATCTTGCCGCACCTTATCAAATAATGAACGAAAAGCATATTCTTTATGGTTTAGTTGCTCTCCTAGTAATCATAGCTGCCATTCTTTGGTCTGGTGTGTTCACACCATCCAAATACAATTCATTTGCACAATGTCTAACTAATAAATCTGTCAAAATGTATGGGGCTTGGTGGTGTCCTCACTGCAAAAACCAAAAAGAAGCGTTTGGGTCAAGCTGGAAGTTTGTAAATTATACTGAATGTTCATCTGCTGATGGCAATCATCAACTTCCAGTCTGCGATGCTGCTGGTATTAGTGGCTATCCAACTTGGGTATTTCCTGATGGTACCAATGCCTCAGGTGAAGTTAATTTCACTACACTAAGTCAGAAGAGTGGTTGCCCACTACCTGAATAATTTTAATCTTTTTATCTTTACCTTATAATACCTAGCTCTTTTCCGACTTTTTCAATCTTTTCAATTGCAAAATCTAAGTCTTCTTTTTTATGTTCTGCAGTAATCATAGTTCTAATTCGAGCCTTATCTTTGGCAACCATCGGGAAAACTATTGGCAGTGCATACACTCCCTCTTCAAAGAGCTTTCTACTCATCTCCTGAGCTTTTGCCGAATCGTAAGTCATTATTGGTGTAATTGGAGTTTCGCTTTTACCCAAATCAAATCCAAGTTCGTCTAGTCTCTTCTTATAGTACTTAGTATTCTTCCAAAGCTTTCTAACTAATTTGTCATCCTTTTCTAATAGCTCTAGAGATGCAATCGAAGCGGCAACTGTGGCTGGGCCATGCGAACCAGTCAATAGCCAAGTTCTAGATTTGTTTAGTAGATATTCCTTTGCTGTCTTTGTCGTTGCAATAAGTCCGCCCATAGTTCCAAATGCTTTGGAGAATGTTCCCATTTCAAAATCGACTCTTCCCTCGAGCTTGAAATGATTTACTATTCCTCGTCCGTGTTCTCCAAGTACTCCATCTCCATGAGCATCATCGACATAGGTGCACGCATCGTATTTTTCGGCCAACTCGACTACTTTGTCAAGTGGTGCAATGTCACCATCCATTGAAAACACCCCATCAGTTACTATCAAAATTCTTTTTGGATTTTTTGTTTTGACTTCTCTTAATTTCGCCTCAAGTGCACTCATATCATTGTGTGCATATACATGTCGCTCGGCCTTGCTTAATCTCAAACCATCAATAATAGATCCGTGGTTAAGTTCATCTGAAATAACTATGTCTCCTTCGCGTAAAAGTGCTGGCAACGCTCCACTATTAGCAGTAAATCCAGAATTGTAATATATTGCGTCTTCAGAATGCTTAAATTTTGCAATCATTTCTTCTAACCTTAAGTGCAAGTCCATAGTTCCTGCAATCGGACGAACTGATCCGCTTCCAGCTCCATGTGTTTTTATTGCAGCAAGTGCAGCCTTTCTTAATGCTCGATGATTTGCAAGGCCCAAGTAATTATTCGAACAAAGCATAACTACGTCTTTTCCAGCAACCTTTGCTCTTGCACAAGATGGGCTCATGAGTGTTTTAGGATTCCAAAGTAAATTTTGACTTCTTAAATTTTCAATTTCTGTCCTTAATTCGTCTTGAAGTTGTTTGTTCATAAGTATCCCATTTCCAGTTTTGGGTTTTAGTTTATTAACTATTCCTTGCTTTTGCGGGTAATTCGTCTATAAGCGAAGTTTTCGGCTAGTTTTGGTCTCTCTTTTAATTTATTCTCTTTCCTATAAATTTCATGAAAATTCTCGTTAGTGGTGCAGCAGGACAAATTGGTTCAGAACTAGTTCCAGCATTAAGGGAAAAATACGGTAAAGACAATGTTATCGCACTTTATCACAAAAACGTTCCAAAAGACGCCGGTCGACATGTTATTGGTGATGCCAGCGATAAAAAGTTCATTGAGCGACTTATCAAAGAAAACGATGTTACTGTAATATATCATCTTGTTGGAATTCTCTCAGCTAAAGGTGAGCAGGATCCAGATTTAGCTTACAAAGTCAACATGGAAACTCTGAAGAATGTGCTTGATATTGCAAAAGATCTCAAGGCTTCTGGAAAAAACATCAAAATCTTTTGGCCTAGTTCAATCGCAGCATTCGGCCCAACTACTCCAAGAGACAAGACTCCTCAACAAACAGTCCTTGAGCCATCGACGATGTATGGTGTAACCAAGGTTGCCGGAGAACTTTTAGTCAACTACTACTTTAAAAAATTCGGTCTTGACATTCGAAGCCTTCGCTATCCTGGCGTTATAAGTTGGAAAACTCCTCCTGGTGGTGGAACAACTGATTATGCCGTAGAAATATTCTACGGTGCAATAAAAGAGAAAAAATATACGTCTTTCCTAAAAGCCGGTTCATACTTACCTATGATGTATATGGATGACGCTATCAAAGCAACAATTGACTTGATGGAAGCTGATCCATCAAAACTTACTGTCAGAACGAGCTACAACGTTACTGCTGTTAGTTTTGCCCCAGAAGAAATTGCCGCTGAAATAAAGAAGCACATTCCAGAATTTCAAATCTCATACAAACCTGATTTTAGACAGAATATTGCAGATTCTTGGCCAAAATCAATTGATGATTCGACTGCCAGAAAAGATTGGAAATGGAAGCACAAGTATGGTCTTTCGGAAATGGTTTCTGATATGCTAAAAAACCTTGGGCCATTGTTGCGCAAATCATAATTTCTTTTATTCAATTATTTACCTTTTCTTTCCTCGATAGAGATGTATTGCATTTCCTAGTCCATCCTCAGCAGCTTCAGCAAGTGCCTCAGGTAATGTTGGATGAGCGTGTATTGTCGCTGCTAGGTCTTCAAGCAACGCTCCCATTTCTATCGCTAGTGATCCTTCAGCAATTAAAGTTCCTGCTCCAGGACCAACTATATGAACTCCTCTAACTACTCCTTTTTGGTCAGCAACTATTTTGACGAATCCTTCTGTTTTGTTTATTGCCCTTGCCTTTCCAGAAGCAGAAAATGGCATTTTACCTATCTTTGGTTCGATTCCTTTCTGTCTCATTTCGTCTTCCGTCATTCCTGCTGTTGCAATCTCAGGATCAGAAAATATCACCATTGGCATTGCCAAATTATCATACGCACTTTTCATCCCAACTATGACTTCTGCTGCTATTTTACCTTCTCTAAATGCTTTGTGAGCTAATTGTGGGCCAGGTACGATATCTCCAATTGCAAATATCTTTGGATCGTCGGTTTTCATTGTATTGTCTACTATGATAAGTCCCTCGTCATTTCGTTTAACTCCTGTTTTTTCGAGCTTTAGATCGTCTACGCAGACCTCTCTGCCAGCAGCAACAAGTATTGCATCAAATTCAAATCTTTTTTCTCCTTCTGGTGTACTTATCGTTGCGATATTTGTCGAGGGCGGAAGCGTCGTTGTCTTAGTTATTTTTGAATTTAGTAAAATCTTTCCGCCAAGCTCTCCTATTTTTTTATGCAGCATGTCTGTTATTTCTGGCTCCATTTTTTTCAGCAGCCTGTCTCCACGGTGAATTGTGGTTACACTACAACCTAGTTTAAGGAAAAGATGTGTCATCTCCACTGCAATATATCCACCGCCGACAACGATAAGTCTTTTTGGTAATGTTTTAAGCGAGAAAATATCGTCTGAACACAGTATTTTCTTGTGATCAAATTTTAGTTCGTCAATTTCCTTTACTTTAGTTCCGGTTGCTATTATTGCATTTTCAAACTCTATTGTTCTTATTCCAGTTTCTGTCTCAACTGCTAGCTTATCTGACGATTCGAAAAACGCTTGGCCATAAATAACTTCGACACCATTCATTTTACATAAATTAGAAATCCCACTTCGCAAATCTTCGACTACTCTATCCTTCCATTTTTGTGTTTTTTGAAAATCAAATTTTATTGTAGTTTCGATCCCCATTGTTTTTGCTTCTTCGGATTCAGCTTCGTACTTAACGTCTGCTGCGTGTATCAGTGCTTTTGATGGTATACAGCCAACGTTTGTGCATGTGCCGCCCAATTTATTTTTTTCTACTAAGATAACTTCCTTTCCAAGTTGTGCTGCCCTAATTGCCGCAGTGTATCCACCAGGTCCGCCTCCTATGACGACGACTTGAGTTTTTGTACTTAATTGACCCATTACCATAAACTACACACTCTCTATTCGAGATTTAACATCATCAAATCTGGATCTTCCAAGTATTCTTTAACCTGATTCATGAACAGTGTCGCTTCTGCACCATCAATAACTCGGTGGTCAAAACACAGCGACACCCCCATAACTTTTCCTATTTCAATTTTTCCATTTCTAACTACTGGCATGTCTCTTATTCTGTGAATTCCCATTATCGCAACTTCTGGCGGGTTAATTATCGGGGTTGAAAACATTCCGCCTACGCTACCAACATTTGTTATCGTAAATGTTCCGTCCTTCATATCTTCTAGTTTAAGTTTTCTTTCTTTTGCAAGAGCTGCTAGTCTTTCTATCTCAGCAGCTAACTGTGCGACTGACTTTTTGTCAGCCTCCTTTATTACTGGGGCCATCAATCCTTCTGGCGTATCTACGGCTATGGAGACGTTTACATTTTTCTTTAGTATCAGTTCATTTGTGTTTTCATCAAAATTGGCGTTTATTCGTTGATATTTTTTCAATGCTAATGCAACGGCCTTAATGCAAAACGGTAAATACGTCAATTTGTGGCCTTCGTGTTCAAACTGTTTCTTTTCACGTTCGCGAATCTGAGTTAAATGTGTAACTTCGAAAAAGTCCATTCCGCACGCGTGTGGTATATGGGTCTTTGAATAAGTCATCCGCTGAGCAATTGCTTTTCTAGTGCTACTTAAAGCGACTCTTTGGTCTTGCTCAAGTTGTTTTGGTGTAACTATCTGTGTCATTGCTGTTGACACTTCGGTTCGAGTTACATTTCCACTTGAAAACTCTCTTACATCTTCTTCTGTAATTCTCCCAGCTGGTCCAGTTCCTCGCACTTTTTTCAAGTCTACTCCTAACTCTCTAGCGACTCGCCTTGTGCTTGGTGTTGCAATAACTGTCAGATTTCCTTGATTAGATATTTCTTGAGTAAGGTGCTGATCATCTGCTTTATTAGTTTCTTTTTTCGGTGCAATTTGCAAGGGGGTTTCAACTAAAACCTGTTTTTCGTTTTCTTCACCAATTAACACTAGTACTTGGCCTACTTTAACGGTCTCGCCTTCTTTGAAATTTCTTTTTATTATTTTTCCCTTATTTGGTGAGGGCAACTCCACTATTGCTTTATCCGTTTCAACTTCAACAATTGTTTGGTCTGCGTTTACTTGGTCTCCTTCGGTGATGTGCCATTTTACGATTACTCCTTCGTGAATACCTTCACCGACATCGGGAAAAATGAATTCTCTCATCAGCATCACCTCAATATTTAGCAGTCTCCATAATTCCTTTTAGGATTCTTTTCTTGTCTGGGAAATAATATTCTTCAAACTTCGGATAAGGTATTGTAATGTCCCAAGCAGTAACTCGCTTTATTGGCGCTTCTAAGTAAAGAAAGACATTTTCCATTATTCTTGTTGCAATCTCGGCACCAAACCCAAGTGTCTTAGTTGCTTCATGAACTATTACGCATCGGCCTGTTTTCTTTACTGAATTACAAATTGTATCATAATCGCATGGAGCGAGTGTTCGCAAATCTACATGCTCTATCGAGATTCCTTGCTTTTGGGCTTCTTCTATCGCATCCTTACTTACATAAGTCATTGCTCCCCAGCTAACTAGTGTCAAATCGTTTCCTTCTCTAAGAACATTTGCTTTTCCTATTTCGATCTGATATTCTTCATCAGGAACTTCTTCCTTAAACGCTCGATACAGTCTTTTAGGTTCAAAATAAAGCACTGTGTCATCATCTCTTAGTGCTGCTGAAAGCAAACCTTTAGCATCGCTTGGGCTTGAGGGGCAAACTACTTTCAACCCCGGGATATGAATGTATGCTGACTCAAGACTTTCAGAATGGTGCTCTAGTGCCTTTATTCCGCCGCTATATGGTAGTCTAATTATCAGAGGGCAGTTGAACGAACCTCTCGTTCGATTTCTCAATCTTGCAGCATGTTGAACTATTTGATGGTATGCATTATACTCGAAACCTTGGAACTGTATTTCAGCAATCGGTCTCAATCCAAGGGCGGCCATTCCAATCGCTGTCCCAATGATTCCAGATTCTGAAAGAGGCGTGTCGATAACTCTCTCCCGACCAAATTTACTATAAAGACCGTCCGTAACTCTAAATACTCCGCCATCAACCCCTACGTCTTCACCTAAAGTGACTATTGTTTTGTCTCTTTCCATCTCCTGTTTTAGGCACGAATTTATTGCTTCAACCATCGTGGCTTTCATTTTAATCAGCCTCTCCAAAGCACTCATTCATCTGCTTTTTTGTATCTAGTGCCATCTTTCCAAATACGTGTCTAAACATTTCCTTTGGATCAGCCTTGAAATTTTCCGCATCCACAACTGCTTTTTCTATAGCTGCACTTGCCTCCTCAAGAACTTTCCTTTCAAATTCCTCACTCCAAATTCCCTTTCCTTTTAGGTAAATTTGAAATCTCTTTATTGGATCTCGATCTTTCCAATAATCAAGCTCCTCTGGTGGTCTGTATTTTTTCGGATCATCAGCAGTCGTATGCGGTCCCATTCGATACGTTATCGATTCGATCAGAGTTGGTTTTCCGCTCTTTGCATCTTCAATTGCTTTCTTGACAGTGCTATAAACAGCAAGTATATCGTTCCCATCAATTTGAATTCCCTTAATTCCATATGCAAGAGCTTTTTGCGCAATTGTTTCAGACTTTGTTTGCCATTTTCTTGGAGTTGAAATTGCCCAGCTATTATTTGATACTATGAACACGTTTGGAGTGCTCCAAACTCCTGCAAAATTAAGTGCATCGTGAAAATCGCCTTCACTAGTAGATCCATCTCCACCGTAACTAAGGACTGCGCATTTTTCTCCTCGCAGGCGCAGTGCATAAGCTCCACCTACCGCGTGTGCAAACTGAGTCGCAATTGGTATTGCTATTGGAAACGAATTCAATTTTCTATCTAGTTTCAAGCCTTCCTCCATTCCCATCCATGCTACATTTAGCATGTGTAGTGGTGCTCCACGTATGTGATAAATAAAAGCGTCTCGGTAAGTTGGAAATATCCAATCTTCTTTATTAAGCGCTAACGCACTCCCAACTATTGTTGCTTCCTGTCCTTCAAGAGGGGCGTATGTAAACATTCGTCCTGTTCTCTGCAATGCAAGACATTTTTTATCCCAAGTTCGAGCAAGCACCATCGTTTTGTACATTTTCTCAAGTATTTCCTTTGGGATGTTCGGTTCAAGTTGCTTGTCTAAATTTCCATCTTTGTCAAGCACTTGTAAGTAGTCTATTTTTCCTTCAAAAGCCCTTGTGGTTGGCATATCGACCAAATCAGATTCAGAAACTAGGTTAATAAACCGTTGCGGGACTTTGTCTGCTGAAAATTATTTTTTCTATAAATGGCTCAGCTGCCTTATATGAACTTCTTACTAGCGGTCCACTTGCAACATACTTAAATCCAATTTCATAAGCCATTTTTTCATATTTTTCGAACTGCTCTGGCTTTACATATTCCATTACTGGCAAATGCCTTGCCTTTGTTGTTGGTTGTAGATATTGACCGATCGTCACTATCTCAACTCCAGCTGCATCCAAATCTCTAAGTGTTCCTTCTACTTCTTCCTTTGTTTCTCCAAACCCAACCATCAAGCCTGATTTAGTTATTATTTTTCCATTTGATATTTCTCGATAAAGTTTTAGTGCCTCTAGCGTTTGTCTGTATTTTGCTCGCATATCGCGCACTTTTGGACTTAACCTCTCAACTGTTTCGATGTTGTGTGAAACCACATCTGGCTTGGCATCGACAATGTTTTGTATCAAATCTTTCTTTGCCTTAAAATCAGGAACAAGAACTTCAACTAGCAGTTTTGGATCAATCTTCTTCAATTGTCTAATACACTCTGCAAAATGATTTGACCCTTCATCTTGCAAATCGTCTCGAGCAACTGATGTCACCACAACATATCTTAGGTTCATTGTTGATATGGCACGAGCTAAATTTTTTGGTTCATCTGGATCTAGTGGTGGTGGCGTTAAATTTGTTTTGACAGAACAAAATCGGCATCCTCTAGTACATTCATCTCCCATCACCATAAAAGTTGCAGTGCCTTGATTCCAGCATTCGCTACGGTTTGGGCAATGTGCACTTTGGCAGACTGAATGGAGATTATATTTCATTCCTAGTTCTGCAATGTGGTG
>CAZZKB010000013.1:0-9015 GCA_964654575.1 Microcaldota archaeon
CGCCGCAATCTGAGCAGAATTTAGTTCCAAATGGAAAATCTTTCTGACACTTTGAACAGTTTGCGACTAATTTAAAACCGCATCCAGAGCAGAATTTGACTCCCTGTTCAATTGCCTTCTTGCATTTTGGACATCGAGGAGTTTTGTCTCCTTCTACTGCCCTCTGTGCTCCCTTATCAATCGCATTTGAAATACCGGAACTAGTTTTGTATTCAATATCGTTCTTTATTCGATTTGTTACTGAGTCTACTATGTTATCAAACATTCCCATGTGTAAATTTAGTTGTGGGCAAAATAAAAATCTTTTCAAATTGGCATTTTTTCTTCATACTGCTCAAACAATCCTCGGTATATAACATTTTTACCTGCAATATCTACAATATAATCAAAAACTCCAGCTTCTCCAAGCTGATCTATAAATTCATTAAAACTAGTTTTGTTATTTTGGCGTAATCTTATCGCATCTATGACTTTTTGCTTTACAAATTGCCTTTGAATCACTGTGTTTCCGTTCCCCTTTTGTATCATTGATGAATTTTGATCAAAGATAATTTTCGAATTGGTGTTTATTTCCACTCGATAGCCCCACACTCCAAGATTTCTAAGTTTTTTTATTGCATCTAAAAATGCGATTTTGTTCTCTACTGAGTCATGGGTTATCTGATTTATTTGATCTTTTTCCATTATTGTATTTTTCTCTAAATATTTTTAATTTGAATATTCTGGAATAAAAAATTAGAAAAGAATAGCCCCGGGCGGATTCGAACCGCCGTCTCAAGGTTTCTTTAGATTGCTTTGTCCCTTTGCCAGAGATTTACCTCATGGTTTTGGAATGAAACACTTTGCCATGAGTTTATACCAAGTCAAAGGGTTCTACCAAAGCCTCGTATCCTTGACCACTAGACGACGGGGCTATTTTGCTAAGATTTAATATTCTTAAAAGGATATAAAAAGACTAACTTGAGTAATCAACTTCCTCTTCTTCTGCATTATACCTGCCTCTTTTACGACCTTTTCGTTCTTTTGGCCGGTTTAGGAATCTAAATCCGAAATAACCGATAGTTATGATTACTACTGCAATAATCCAGTATTGCGGGTTTTTTATGATCTGCATCAGTTCGTTTGCTCTTTCCTTTGCATCGTCGCGATACTGCAATATTTGCTGACTTGGATATGCGGTTGCTAACTGTTCAAACTCATCAAGTGCTTTTTGATAATTTCCAGTTTGAAAGTCTAATACTGCCTGCTCGTAATTTTTTGTTGTCTGGCTTTTAGTATTTGTGATCGAATTTTGTTGTAGTTTTGCTATTATACTATCGCTGCTTACTAGTGTTCTGTTATTGCCGTTCGCCATTCCGACTATGTTGCCATTTCTATCTATTGCAATTTGCCCTGGCGATATGTCACTATCAATCTTGATCTTCTGGTTCGCTATGTTTGAAATTATCGCAGTTTCGAATCCGCTTTCTTCTACTATGTAAATATCATCCCCTTTTTGTGTTGTAAGGTTAGGGAGAAAAATTACTGTCGGTGCTGAACTTATATTGCTTTGAACTATCTGGCTATCATTATCCTTTTTTATCAGTCTTGCTATTGTTTGATTTCTACCTGGGCTAAGTACAAACCTTGCTTCAGCTGTTTTTGTTACGTTTATACTTCCATTTTTGTATTGATCATAAAGCTCGCCGTAAGTGTTTCTAAAATATCTCAAATAGTCTGTCAACTGATCTTCTGATACATTCGTTCCGAATTTTTTTATGTGTTCGATCGAAGCGACATCTGCAACTATATTTCGCTCTATCTTGTCTACTGCTTCTTTTATGTATACTGATTCGTCTTGATCGGCAGCACTAATTATCATGCCGTTGTCATTTACAAAAAATCCGCTTTGCATATGACTAACTGAAATAGCGTATGTTCTTCCTGTTATCTCTGACAACTCTGGTACGATTTCTTTTTGTATTTTGATATCGTAATATTTTGTGACTATCAATTGAACATGAGCATTTTGAATTTCCTTTGCAGTTTCGCTTATGTTTACTGCATTTCCAATTGCGATCAATACTATTATTGCTAATATGAGGGCTTTCATCGTTTTGACTAACTTCTGCTAGTTATTTATTTGTTTCTCCTGATCATTAACTTGTAAAAATTATTTTGCGAGATAACTCTCGCTCGTGTAGAACCGAGTTTCGCTTCCGATGGTCGCTCAACTCAAACACTTCGCGACCTTCTCAGGTCGCTTGTGGACTCGTAGTCGAATGGTAAGACGTCCGCTTCACACAAACTTTTAGGAAAAGTTTGATCAAAACCTATTGTCTAAATGTTTGGAAAATGCGGAAGATCCGCGGTTCGATTCCGCGCGAGTCCATTAAAATTATTCTGCCTCAACACTAAGCGCAATGTCTAATTCAGAAGTAAACTCATTCAACTTATCCCAAGTGTCGCATTTGGAAAAAACTGCTGTAAGATCTTGTCTTCCTGCTCTTTGCATGTGCTCGCTTGCAATTTGTATCTGCCTTCTGGAAGTTTCGATATCATATGCAGTTTCAAATGCAGTTCTTAATCTTGCAACTGCTGCTCTAAGTAAAGTTTCACTCTCTTTCTGATCTGCTATTTTTGTATATTCTAAAGCTGCTTTTTCATAATCAATAGCTTCTTTTTCAAACCATCCTGCTCTGTGACTATGGTCTGCTGCATTTATTTTGCATCCTATCGAATAAGCGCATTTTGCAGCTTCTTCAAATTGCAGGGCTGCATTCTTTCTTGCAACTGCCTTTATTTTCTCGTCCGTTTCTAATCTTGCTTGGTTGTGATACTCTGCTGCAGAATTTAAGTGTGAGGTGTGAACATCTAAGAGTCTTCCAGTTGTTCTAAAATCGTTTCCGTCAATTGAATATGCTGCTGCAGCGGTTCTGTACGCATTCGCAGCTTTTTGTTGATTTCCAGTGGTTTCGAGACGAACGGCTTCTAAATGTGCTTCTCTTCCAGTTTTTCTTTTTTTTGGCTGATCAGCAATCGGTTCTCTCGAAATTCTTGGCAGTATGACAACTGTTTTTATTCCACCGTCTATTTTTCGTTGTGCCATAATTCTATTTATGACTGAAGTTGTTTTATAAATGGTGTTTTTTGGTGTTTAAACTAAAATTAATAAAAAGAAATTAAATTCCAAGAAGTTCTCGTATTTTTTCGAGTAGTCCACCTTTTTTGTGTTGTGTTTTTTCTTCAGAGTGTATTTCTTCTTCTATTTCTTGTTTTTCGATTTGTTTTTTTGATTTAATCTTTATCTGAGCCTTTGGTTTTTTACTCTTCTTTGTAATCATTGATTGCTGAATAATATTTTCTTTCTTTTTCATGCTTCTTATTTTTTCCAACAATTCTTCCATCAACTCAGATCTGTTATCTTCTGTTAAGTAGTATATTTGTCCATTAACTCCGTATTTGTCTGTTAGGTTATTGTGTAATATTGCAACAAGAGGTATGTTTGATTCAAGTATCTGATCCAAAAGATCTAGGAATTTGTTACTTTTACTCTCCATCAGTCCTATCTCATCTATTATTACTACATCACAATTTTCAAAATCTTCAAGTGCTGGAATGCAAATACTTTCGAATGATTTTATGTTGACCTTGTATTTGTTTACTTTTGGCCCGTCTCCATTTATGTCTGCTAAAACTGCGTTTTTTCCAGTTCTTATATCTTTGACATAGAATTTCGTTCGCTTGCCCGAATGCTTTTCATCTGGGGAAACAAATCCGCAGACTTTCAAATCTCTGCTTGTTAGTTCATTTGCTAATTTTTCAAGCAATGTTGTCTTGCCACTTTTTGGCACGCCTGTTACGAATATGTTTTGCGGCATAACACTACGATCAAGCCAACATTTTTAAATATTCTTAAGATTTTGTTTTTCTTTCTTTTTAGCGCTCTCTTTAAATCCCTTCTCGAGTTTTATTTATTTATTATGTTTACTGTTACATTTTTGGGAACTTCCGGAAGCGTGCCAAGTGTTGAGCGAGGTATGCCTTCAATCGCACTTCGATATGGCAACCATTTGATGCTTTGGGATTGCGGAGAAGGAACACAGCGCCAATTGATGAAATACAAGGTCGGCTACGGCAGTATAAATTCGATCTTCATCACACACCCTCATCCAGATCACTACCTTGGGCTTGTAGGGCTTCTCGAAACTCTGAAAATTTCTTCTATATATAATAAGAAGATCGATCTTTATCTTCCAAGCTCTCTCTATGAGTCTTTCTCCGAGATTGCAAGTCGATTCGAATTCGTTTCGCTTCACAAAATAAAATCTGGATCCCTACTTAAGACAAAAGATTTTACTGTGCGGGCTTTTAGAGTAAAGCACTGCAAGGATGCATTTGGTTTTGTTTTCGAAGAATCCGAGCGATTGAAATTCCATGAAAATAAGGCACATTCACTTGGTCTTAAAGGAGAAATGTTTCGTCAAATACAAAAGACTGGTCAGATAAAGACTGAAAATGGCGTTGTTAAATTATCTGAGATTAGTTGGAAAAATCCAGGTCGTAAAGTCGTATATTCTGGCGACTGTCTTCCTAGCGAATCTACAATAAAAGAGGCAAACTGTGCGAATCTTCTTATTCATGAGGCAACGTTTGATCAATCAAAATCTGCCGAAGCAAAGGAGCGAATGCACTCGACAGCTTATGGGGCAGCTACTTTAGCAGCAAAAGCATCGGTAAAATCATTAATATTAACTCATATTAGTCCTAGGTACAGTGGGGATTCTCTTAGTATTCTGATTGATGAAGCCAAACTCGCATTTTCATCATCTGCAATTGCTTTAGATGGTCTTTCTATAGAAGTAAAATAATTTCTGATTTTATTTATCAATTCGGCTTTAGTCGTATATCTTATCTGTTTATTGACGAAGTGAAAACTGTGGTTTATAAACTAGAGTTCATATATAGTAACTGTATTTAAAAAGCTCTCTAATGACAGCTTCTCAAGATACTGAGAGTACTTCTCTCAGGTTTTTTGGGCCAGGTTTGCATCGTCGTAATATTTTTTTTAATGGCCCATCAATAAGGCGATGCAAGGAAAAATTTGAGGTGAAATAATGAAAGTAAACTTGAAGAAAATAGGCGCAATTGTTGCCGGTGCAACAATTTTGGCAAGTTCAGCAGCGTTTGCAGGACTTATGTTTGGTTCTACAACGCTTGTTGACAACAACGGTGCACCAGTAGCAAAGGTAGTTGTAGGTAGCAATGCAGCTCCATCAGATGGTGTTGCAGCAGCATTGATTGCAGGAAAAATGGTCAGTGAAGCATACAAATCACAGACTTTGACTGCATCAATTAGCGGAACCGCATCTTGCGGACCAGCAAATGGTTCAGCATCAGCAGGTACATGCCCAGTTAGTAACGAAGCAGTACAGCTTGAAATAACTGTTCCAGGTGCAGTCTCAACCGGTACTTGGGTTGGCAACAACTTGATCGGCGACTACATGGACAGAACCTTGTTGGACAGATTAGTAAGAAATGAATCAAGCGACACTTCAGCATACAGAATGGGTACAACTGATACATCAGACTCAGCAAACCCATTCACAAATGGAACTGGTGGAAGCCTTGGTGAAGACAAATCATTGTTTACAAAAGTTTCAGGTGATGTCTTTGCACCATTTGCAAACTACCCAGTAAACGATGCTGACGCAGGTCAGAACTATGTTGAAAAGCAGTACATGTGGATCATGGGCGACAACCACTATGACACAAACAAGGACTCTACAGTTGGTAACTTAGAATTCCTTGCTTACTCATTGAAGTTTGACGGTCCAGGTTCCAAGACTTTGGGTATTCCAGTTTGTACAAGAGCAGAATCATTGAACTTTGCTGCTTGTAAGGGTACAAGCCCAGCATCAACAACAATTGATGATGCAACTGAAACACACAGAGTAAAGGTAAGTTTCTTAGGTAGCGACTGGGTAATCAGTGAAATGAATGCTCCAGACGGAAACATTTCATCCGAAGGTGCATTGGTTCCAGGAGGATCCATTAAGCTAGCAAAGGAAGCAAAAGAAGGTATCTTAAACCAGGGTGAAAACTTACAGGTTGGCGACGTTAAATTCGTCTTAGACGACTTGGAAGCTCACGGTGATGAAGGTACTGCAGCAATTTTCTCAGTTCTTGATGCAAATGGTAACTTGTTAAAGAAAGACAAGGTAGCTCCAGGTGCAACAAAGGACTTTGAAATAAATGGCCACAAGTACAGAGTACACGTCTACAAGATTGCTCCAGGTTATACCTTTGGTGCAAAGTGGGCAGATGTAGCAATCTTTGATCAGGAATTAACCTTAGTTAGCGGTCAGGTTCTAAGTCAGGATGATGACAACAACCCACAATACCAAGTATTGCTTGGATGGAAGAACAGAGATGCACAAACCTCTGCAACTGATCCAGACACATTAAGAAGCATTATTGTCTACTCTGACTCAATCGACCAATTGTCAAGCAATGGTGATGATCAGAACCTCAAGCCAGGTGAATACGTCAACCTAGTTCAAGATCCAGCAGTTTGGAGATTGACATACAAAGGCCTTGACTTAACATCAGCAGACAGAGACAACTTGAAGTTTGAGCTTCAAACATCAACTAAATCAATTTCATCTTCAATTGGTCCACTTACTGGATCAACAAAGATGGCATGTAAGATTTGGGCTCCATACTTGAGAGTTTCATCTGGTCAGTCTGGTGCATTTGAAATGACCCGAACTGATGGTGCTGCTTCTGGCGGAACCTTAACAGACAATGAATTCTTGGTTGCATTGAACTCTGGTGCAACTTCAGATTCAGTTGCTGCAGATTTCTCTGGTGAGGCCGCAAGTTGTGATAGCAGTTTAGATGGTACTGTCTACAACTCTTCACTTGATACATCCTTTGGTGTTGGTACTATCTTCATGAGAGAATCACACACTGGTCCATATGGTTATGCTGCATATGCCGGAAACGGTACTTACGTAAAGTACTCACTTGCCGGTGATGGCGTATCTGAATTTGGTCCAGGCAATGGCGGTTCAATCTTGGTTGAAGCTAACTCTGACGTAGCTGGTGCATACACAGTCGGTGATTCAAATGGCATTGGTGATATGATTAACAGTACTGGCAGAGCAAACTTTGCATACTCTGGTGATACTCCAACAATGTACTTTGCAATCTCTGAAAAAGCAGGTGTAGGAACATCAAACTCATATGTTGACTACTTTGTTTTCCCAGTTGAAAAGACAGGAACTGGTTCACCAAACGACGCAACATTTGACTTTACTGCACAAGACTCAATGGCAACTCCATTCCAATATGCCTCAACTGACAACAAGATACTCTATGGTCACGCAACACAGAATGCTGTTAGCGCAACCAATTCATTAGAGTACTATGGTGAAGGTGCAGGTACCAAACTCTCTGGTCCAGTAACCAAGGGTATGGAAATGGTTCCAGAGCTCTACACATCAGAGCGAGGTTCTATCTTTGATTCAGTTTCATCAAAGGCAGTTAACTTCAAGGTTGCAAACAAGCTTGGTCACGCACAGTGGATGTTGGCTCCAATTACAAACAGCACAACATCAACTTCTGGTGAAGTAAGAACCTTGCACGAAGGTGAATCAACTGTAGTCAGCGGTGTAACCGTTAAGGTTCTCCAAATAACTGAAACAGTTGGCGCATGCAGTGCAGCAGGTGCTTCAGTAGCATGCACAGCAGACATGAGCGGCGTTAGCGCAATGATCACAGGTCAGGGCGTAACTCCAGCATCATCAATGACTGTTGCAATGCCATACACTGGTAACTATGACAACTTGGTCATGCTAGATTCAGACGCAGTTGGTGTAAACACCTTGGTCTCAGTCGGTGGTGACAAAGTTAACACAGTTACAAAGGGCCTCTTACAGGGTTCTGCAGTTGACTGGAGCGCAACACCAAAGGTAGTCCGAGAAGTAGTCCAGGGATCAAAGATCGTAGTTGCAGGTAAGGATGCAAGCGACACCCTTGACGCAGCAAAGGACTTCGTTGCACAAGTCAGAAAGAACTAAATTCTTTCTTAATTTTTTCTTTTCATTTTTCTTTCTTTTAATAATTTAGAAAACTACTTTTGACAAATTCGCTATATTTTAATTCTGTTCTAATTACTGTATTATCATGTCGCTTTGTTTTAACACTTCTAGGTCTACTAGTGTTTCAAATGATTCAAGAACTCGTGTTCCTACTTTTATTGCGCTACCACTAATATCAACTCTTGCTATTGGTTGTGTTTCTAGTGCAAATGCTCAGCCTCATCACCATTCGAGTTCTAACAATTCTTGTAGTGCAGCTGTTGTTGATTCGAATTCAGTTCTTCCTACTCCATCAATATCGAGAAATAATGATGGTTCTATATCATCGCTTATTTTCTACTTAGACACGGCAACTGGCTCTCGCTTGCAAGTAACTCTTGGAGGTAACTATGTATCTAGGAATTTATCTCTGGGTAGTGATCTTGCACAAATAATGTTTGCAAACCGGGCTCTTGCGCTATCTCTTCAACTAACTCAAGCTGTTACTCGATTTAACTGTGCTAATTTATCAAGAGTCGTCCTCGATTCTGGCTTATCAGATGCTACTGTTGATTCGATTACTGTTTTCGATGTATCAGCGGATACTTCGCGCATTGATGCAAGGTCAATTCTCGATTCGTCAAATCGCTTTAGGCATGATTCATCTGCGACCGATGCATCACTTGAAGTTTCTACTCCTGATTCATCAAGATCAGATGCAACTCCAATTCGAAGAACTTCTGCTGATCCAATTTACTTCTAAGACTGTCAATCTCATTTATATTCTTTCGCTCCCTTTTTTTACTATGGTCTTCCCAATTATCTTTCAAGTTGTGACTACTGGCCAAACAACTAGTCAAAATCAAATTTCAGTTTCTTTTTCTCCGCTTTCATCTAGAGAAGCGGAATCTCGTCAACAAAACATGATAACTAATAGAGAAATTCGAATAAC
>CAZZKB010000013.1:9115-11121 GCA_964654575.1 Microcaldota archaeon
GTTTCACTTCAAGCTCCAACTCGTGCTACTACTGTTCTTCAATCCACTCCAGTTGTGGTTCAAAATCAAACTGCTCCAACTGTGACAGTTGTTGCTCCTGCACCAATTGCACCAGTTGTACCTTCTCGAGTTGTTGCACCTCCAGTAGTCTTGCCATTTACAGAACAAGATTCGGCAGCACTTACAACTCTTCTAACAACTCCAGGTCGAATTGATGTTCCAATGTCTCCAGAATTAGCCAGATCTGTCGTTGCTGGGTTTACTTCACTCTCAAATTTACCACACTTTAATCAAGTTTGGGATGAGCGAACTCGTCATGATATCCAAACTCATAATTACACAAGGCGGGAGATTATTGGCATGATTAATCAAATTGTCATTGCTACTGATTCACCTTCTGAATTTGTTACTCGTGCAAATTTAGTAATTGCGAGAATCAGCACTTTAACTGATCAAGAACGTTCTGAAGTTAGATCAAATCTATCTAGAGCTGGCTTTAGTGCTCAAGATGCAAACACACTCGAACTAATGTTTTTCGAATCATCAAGAAATGGTCTCGAGTTTAGACAATTCTTTTCTGTTCCAGAGTTATCTAGTAAAATTTCTCAAGATCTTAGTCAATCACAAAGTCGTGTTTTAAACTATGCAAGACAAATGGTTCGCAATGCTAGTCTTCAGGTTTCTCTTAGAGACACTTATCTTTCAGCATTAGATGGTATCTTCCCAGTTAGATCTCCACAAAGCGAAATCGATCGATTTCACGGCGTTATTCAAATGTATCAATCCTATTTCCAAGCTGCACTTCGTACACACCCAAGTGATCGATCTCGTATCGAAGAAAATTATCTACATATATTTTATGGTCCTAGTACTCCAGAGCAAGAAGGTCCAGGTGCAACTGTTTGTTTAGTAGACCAAATACAAAGAAACCGCGTTTTATCGGTTGATCAAAAACAACAATTAATTTCATCTATTGAATCTATCCTTAGTCGCACTGCACCAGTTGCGACTAGATCTGTTGCACCGACTGCTGTGATTACTCCACAGCCACCTGCCACAAACACATAAACACAAGAACGTTTGCCTGCTTCACCACTAGATCACCATGCTAGAGAAAATTTGCGAAGACAAGTTCGTGAAAGATCTGGTCAAAATGATCACCTACTTCCTCGATCTAGTGCAGATCGTCTTACAACATTCTTAATTGACCTTTCCTCTTTTGCTGGCTTTAGAAATCGCTTTTCATCAGAGGGTGACATCATTAATGAAGTTCAGGCTGGGTATTCAGATTTTGCACACACTCTTCCAAGCCTAGTTAATTCTCTAGATATTCCTTCTGCAAGAAGGCAATCGTTCATGACTAGAGCAAATGATTTGGTTCGTGATATCGATCGAGCTGTCGGTCCGGTACAGCGTGAAGAAGAACCAACTCCTGCTCCGCAACAAAGTGCAACTGCTCCAGTTCAATATCCAACAACAATGAGTGCAGCAGCACTTACGCAATTACGAACTAGATATGCAAGACAACTTGGAGACCGGTTTGATCGTTTTGCTCAATTTATTCAATCTATCTATGGTCTTCCAAACGGAGTTATTGCAGGGTATTTCGAACCTCCTACTCATCCAGTTACTGGAGCTGCCCCAACCCTTGAAACTGTGGTTAGCTATTTGCGACAAACTGTTTCGATGGATCGTTATGTTCCAAATGCAAATGAGCGAACTCGTCTTACAACTGCATTAGATCAATTATTTCCAAGTTCCTCACCAACTGAGTCTTTAGGTGCAGTTGAAGAAACAAGAATTACGAGAAATAATCTAAACTCGAATGAGCGACAAGCATATGACTATGTTGTTCTGGGCAATGTAAGTGCTGTTATAAGAATTAATTTAAATCCAGCAAGTCTAGGCCGAGTTATTTCAGCGCTCCTAAACAATCCTAACTTTAGTTCTTTAGGTATCTCCGATTCTTCAATACAGAACCTTCAAAACGAACTTCTTGATGGAAA
>CAZZKB010000014.1:0-10992 GCA_964654575.1 Microcaldota archaeon
ATCGAGAATCTTTGTCACAAGAGTAAAACGTAATCCTTGCATAAATATCTGGAATGACACCGGGTATTTTTCCTTTCCCAGCGACCTCTCAGACGTTAAGGTAAGGAAATAATAAGGAAACTTAAAGGAATTAGACCTTAATTCGTATTTTGGCTTCAAACGCTGGAAACTTTGAAGATTTAGACATTGATTCAATCAGTTAACAGAATTTTATCAAATTTTACAGGAGATGATAAATAGTCTCAAGACGCTAACTTCAACATGGACGAAAACAAAGTGAATGATTTTTTGCCTAAATGGTTTGTAGAGGTAAAAAAATTGCTCAGAAAATGTGAAAAAAGTGAGGAAACCAAGTAACTATACCCTATGGAAAACCGAATTTGCTAGTGTTCGTGCTGATGTGTTTCATCATGGTAATGTTCATGTACATGAGAAACAGTTCCATGATAATGTAAATGAGCGTGTTTTTCGCTTGTGATTAACCATGTACCTATTGCCATCAGTACGAAAGAGAATAGCAGGCTTACACTTAACTGATCTCCAAGAATTAGCACGGACAATATCGCTCCAACAAATGGTGCAACGCTGAAAAACGCACCTGTTCGGGCTGCACCCCACCCCCTCAATGCAAGTATGTATAGGATGAGACTTGCCCCGTAGCTAAGTGTTCCTATGAGCATTGCAAAAATAAGAAACGGCACAGTAATAATCGGACCTCCAAACCAAAAGCCTAATCCGAAGTTTACCACTCCGGCAACCAAACATTTTGCTTTTGATATCTCAATTGGAGTCATATTCTTTATTTTGCTTGTAAAATTATTATCCAAACCCCAGAAGAACATTGCAACAATAATGTAAATCGGTCCAACTACAGAAATAGTGTTGGCATCGAAGTTCCAGCTTAAGGCTACGCCAGCGACGGTCATACAAAAGAGTGCGAGCCAGAATCTTCTACCAGTAAACTCACGGAATACAAGGCTTGCAACCAATGCGGTGGCAACTCCCTCCAGATTCAGAAGAAGAGAAGTCGCAGAACCAGAAACTTGCGAAAGCCCCAGCATAAGAAAAATAGGAGCGAGTATCCCTCCAAAGAGTATGACACCTGCGAGCCAACTGAGATCTGTTTTGTCAAAAATATTTTTCTCTTTTTTCTCTGTATTGAAGAAATCAAAAATCGACACTCCAACAAAAGCCCCCATGTACAGCAATCCTGCCAGGCTAACTGGAGAAATATTTGATAAAAGAATTTTTGCTAAGGGTACGCTTAGACCATAAAAAATGGCCGACAACAATACGAAAAACAATGGATTGTTGTTTTGCATAAACAATTATCACCCATCTTGATTAAAACTCCGTTCTCAATTTTGTAATTGCGAGTCTTAAGGCATTAATTATTACTATCAATGAAAGACCCATGTCACCAGCTGCAACTGCTATCCAAAGGCTGACTATTCCTAAAAATGCCAGAACTCCGATTGTAGCCTTAATTCCAATTGAAGCGATAATATTTTCCTTAACGACCAACATTGTTTTTCTTCCTAATTTGATTAGAAATGGAATTTTAGTTAAATCATCTTTCATTATTGCAATATCTGCAGTTTCGATTGCAACATCGCTTCCAATTGCTCCCATTGCAACTCCAACGCTTGCCGCTGCAAGAGCAGGCGCATCATTTACTCCATCCCCAACCATCATAACGCTTCCATGTTTTTCCTTCAACTTGTTTACCTCTACCAATTTCTCTTCGGGTAGAAGTCCTGCGTGGAAATGAGTGATGCCTAATTGACTTGCTATCGCCTGTGCTGTTTCCTTGTTATCTCCAGTAAGCATGATTGGAACAATTCCTAATTTTTTAAGTTCTTCGATTAATGATGGAGCCTCTTTTTTCAGACGATCTGCCACAGCAATAACTCCGATTGCCTTTTCTTTTGTTGAAAGAAGAACTACACTTTTACCTTGTTTTTCTAGATTTATCATAATTTCTGTAGTTTTTTTATCAATTGAAACTGGGAGTTTTGTATTTCCAATAAAATATTCGATATTGTTTATCGTACCCTGTAGACCTTTACCAGTTAGAGAGGTAAATTTACTTACAAGATATTGCTCTTTTGGAGCTTTTTTCACTATTGCCAACCCAATAGGATGAGTAGATTTAGATTCTAAGGATGCTGCAAGTTTGATTATTTGGGCCTCATCATAACCATTTAGGGATATTATTTCAACTACTTCAAAAACGCCAGCAGTTAATGTTCCGGTTTTATCAAGTATCATTGCTTTGGTTTTTCCTGCTTCCTCTAAGTAGTCGCCACCTTTAACTAGTAGACCGTTCTTAGAAGCTGCAGTAATACCTGAAACTAAAGAAACAGGTGTTGATATTGCAAGTGCGCATGGACAAGCCGTAACGAGTAAAACTAAAGCTCTGTAAAACCAAGTATCAAAAGATTGGCCAAATAAGAGAACAGGAATTATCACTATTAGGACTGAGGCTAATATCACAAGTGGAGTATAAATTGAAGCAAATTTATCGACAAATTTTTCAGTTTTAGATTTCTGTTTTTCAGCATTTTCAACAATTGTTGCAATTTTAGATATAATTGTCTGATTTGAAGGTTTAGTTACTCTAACTTCAAGATATCCCTCACCATTAATGGTACCTGCGTAGACTTCTTTACCTTCTTTTTTGACAGTTGGAACAGATTCACCCGTAATAGGAGCCTCATTTACATAAGAGTGTCCAAGACTAACTACTCCATCAATCGGTATCATGTCTCCAGGTTTTATTATTACAATATTTCCAATTTGTAGTTTGTGAACATCTATTTCAACTTCTTTTCCATCAATCTTAGTTCTTGCTGTTTCTGGAGCTAATTTAAGCAGAGCTGCAATAGAATTTCGTGCCCTTTCACCTGCATAATCTTCTAAAAATTCTGCTGCTGCAAATAGAAAAATCACTGATGCTCCCTCTTCCGCATGTCCGGTCAAGAAAGCTCCAATTGCTGCTGTTATCATTAAGAAATTCATGTCAAAGCGTTTTTTGAGAAGTGAACTAAGTGCTCTTTTGACTATTTCATATCCAGCGATAATCATGACTATTAGATAGAAAATATGTGCATAGAGTTCTTTCAAAAGAACAAACTCTAGATACATTCCAATACTAAGAGCAATTAAAGATACTGAAAGTATCAGGACTTTCTTCTGTCTCCAAAGAGGCTCTTTTTTCTCAAATATGTCAACTGCACAACAAGAGCAGGATTTCTCATCATTCTCTGGCATGTTTAACCCCTGTAGTGATTAATTCTAACATGTGCTTATCGCTAAGTGAATAGTAAATTATTTTACCTTGTTTTCTGAACTTAACTAAGTTAGCAGCCTTCAATACTCTTAATTGGTGTGAGGTAGCTGACTGACTCATAGAAAGTACATTTGCAATATCACAAACACAAAGTTCTTGATGAGATATCGCATGTAAAAGTTTCAATCTGGTCGAATCGCCTAAAATTTGAAAATTATCTGCTACTTTGAATAAAATACTGTCGGATAACATTTTTGATTTTACTTTATATACTACGTCTTCATTTAGACAATCGACTTCGCAAGAGTAGTTATTCTTCATATGAATGATTATTCATATATTGTTTTTAATACCCCCACGTATATTAAGACTAGTTTTGTGGATATTTTTCTTACTTACAGACGAAGCTATGATGTTTAATGAGCAATGCAAAGAAATGACTAATGGAATGATACTGAGAATTACAAGATACATACGAATTATTTGGAAGAAATCCGCTTACTGAAGCTAATTCAAACCACACAAGTTATATCAGTTGACAAACAGAACAAGTCGTTGTGAATGAGTCCCTGTCATTCCAATAATACTAATTTTTGTGCCCAATTTTTTCTTGAATCATAATTGTTAAAAAGTAAAGGTAGATTAAGTGCCAAAAAAATTACGATTGATGACATCAAGAATATTATGAACTATCGACTAGTTGATTTATCTGGAATGCGGAAGGAACACTCACTTTTGAGTTTATTGCAAATATTGGAGCTAAACACAGAATCATAATCACCAAAAAAAGATATTTCTATCTTTTCGGAGATTTTCTAGTGAACTGCACTGATTCATTCTCATATCTGAGAATTTTTTTCTTTGCCGAAAGGAGGTATTTACTAGTTTTCTGGGACTTTATTGCAAATGAATCTGCTAAATTCTCTTCTTGCCTAAGTTGTTTCTCATTATCTGCAAAATATATCATAGGAGATAAAAATCTTAGAAAGTAAGTGGAAAATTTAGAAAATGACGAAATGCGCTTAATATGATATAATTCGTGCAAGGTAACCGCTTCCAATTCTTTTGGGGTCAGTAGTTCAAATAATCCCACTGAAAAGAATATTTTGTTTGTAAACATACCAAAAGATGAGAAAGAAATTGGTTTTTGATCATCAATAAGATAAATTTTCGGTAACTTCATTTTAAGGGTATCGCTATGTAGTGCTAGCATCTGTGCAATATTCGGATTTGTTATTTCAACTCCACCAAAGACTAACTTTACCAAATAAGAGAGAGTAATGAAGGAGAGTATAGATGTCAACACAATGGTCAGAGGCACTGCATATAGAAGAGAGTTTACATGACACGCAATAGAAGATGGCTGGCAAGCTGTTGAAAGGATGAAAAGTAAGGTCGGAAGTATAAATGATACCACATTTAGATAAAGCCACAATACCCGATATTTTGTTTTTGGATCCCTAACTTTTCTAAAAGAGATAAATATCAGGATTAAGGATAAGACTAAAATTATGGAATTTAAATTTGTCAGCAGAAAATCTGCTCCGCATATCAATGGGTCTTGTGAATCAAGCATGTAGTCAGCCTTTTCCGAACTTCTCATTGAAATATGCAACCGCTGTTGAGCCGAATTTTTTCATAAGATTCTTTACGGTTCCATCTATGATAGCCCTTTCATACGCTTCGTTTGTATTTTTGGCTTCGTAAATGTATCTAAAACCGCCTCGGCAGCTTTCAGTTTTTCTAGTTACTAGTCCTTTTACATATAGGCGGTCAAGCATCACACAAACACTGCTCAATGCTGTTTTTCGCTTTTTCTTTAGTTTGTTGTAAATTGTTTTGGCGGACGTTTCCTTTTCTTTTATCAGTGTATCGAGAACATCACGCTCAAGTGGCCCTAATCTGCTTTTGAATAAGTTAGTAGATTGATTCGTCACGTTCATATGCAATAATTTCCTGAGGCAGCTTTAAAAGGTTTTACTTTTACAATAGTTTGTAAAAGAAAGGTGAATTAACTATGGGAGAGAATAGCATAACGATAGGGAAGGATATGTTTTATGGAGTAATTGTGGCCTTATTGGCAGGCCTGCTTGTATTGTCTGTATTCACACAGGGCTTCGGGATAATCAAGACTCCGACACAACCAACGGTGCCTAATCCGCCCACTGCGCCAACGCAGCCGAATGCAGCTCCATCACCGAGTGCGCCTTCACAACCTAGTGCACCAACTCAACTCACGGTAGACGTTGGAAGGCTCGCGCCATTGGGACAGTCAAGCGCCCAAGTAAGCGTAGTTGAATTCTCTGACTTCCAGTGCCCGTTTTGCGGCAAACTCTATAATGATGCTGAGGCCGGCATCAAAACCAACTACATAAACAGCGGCAAAGTGAAGTTCTATTATAGGGACTTCCCATTGAGCTTCCATCCTAATGCAATGCCAGCGGCAATAGCTGCAAGATGCGCGAACGATCAGGGCAAGTTCTGGAATATGCATGACAAGCTTTTCGTAAACCAGCAAGCTTGGGTTGGCCTGAGCGATGCAGGAGCAACTTTCAAGCAATATGCTTCGGACATCGGTTTAGACGCGACAAAGTTCGCAACGTGCTATGATGGCAATCAGCATTTGTCTGAAATAAACGCGGACGAGGCCCAAGGTCAGCAGTATGGCGTTCAGGGCACTCCAGGTGTCTTCATAATAATTCCGAAGAGCAAGATAAGTGCCGCGAACATTAGGAGCGCAGTGTCGAATGGCCTGACGCTTTACGAAAATGCAAACGAATACGTAGTATTTGTTGCGGGAGCGTATCCGTATTCGGCATTTGATGCGGTTCTCAGTAAGATATCTTATTGATTTTTTTATTTTTTAAATCATCAAATGAGCTGAGCGTATGGAATTAGCAACTATCCCGCAAGCATTTGGACTTGTATTCGAAGAGACCAAATACAAGCTGCTTACTGTCTTGCTTTCTTTTTTGTTCTTTTTTATCTACGTTTCTACGCCCATATTCCTTCTCCCAGGGAATAGATATAGCTTTTTTTTGAGCTTTACACCCTGGACAGAACTACTTGCAACCGCCTTACTTTCGGTTTTAGTGGCAGTGGTTTTCACGATGCAAATCTATTCTTGGCGAAATAAGATCGCCATGGCAAAAAATACCGGAGTAGGAATTATAAGTTTCTTTTCTGCTTCTTTGTCAACGATTTTCAGTAGTGCCACCTGTGCCAGTTGCGTTTCAGCGATATTCTCTTTTTTGGGCTTTGGAGGCGTCGTATTTCTTATACAGCACAAAACAGAGATAATCGGGCTAACTTTTATTATGGTCTTAGCATCACTTTACTTTACCTCTGGAAAAATAGTTGGGAACTGTTCTTCATGCAACGTTTCCTGTGAGGAAAAAATAATGAAACGGTGAAATTATGGGTAATTCAAATGTATTGTTGTTTGTAGGCCTTTTTCTGGCCATTGTAGTGGGCGGGTATATGCTATTTAGTGCCAACGCTGGAGCGCAAAGCACTCAAACTACCCCCAGTCAGCCTAGTGCTCCTAGCGGTTCTGCAGGAGGGGTTCAAGAGGTTTATGTGAAGGCACTTGGAAGCGGGGGATATGATAAAACCCAGATAAGCGTCAAAAAAGGGATTCCTGTAAATTTCCATTTCAGTGCGGATGCAAATACCGGATGCGGACGTGCACTGATCATTGACGATTTCAATGTAAAATTAACTTCAATGAATGGCGAGGATCAGGTTGCTCATTTTACCCCGCAACAAGAGGGAACTTTTGCATACCATTGCGGTATGAATATGTATCGAGGACAAATGACAGTAACTCCATAAGAGTAACTGAGTGGGAGGAGGAAAAAAATGGGGAAAATATTGCTAATGATGTTGTTGGCTTCATTAGTCCTTTTCGGATGTCTATCGACCAGTTCAGGGCCTAATTTAACAAACAATTCGAGTAGCATTAACCTAACCCCTAAAGATTCTAGCGAAACTTTCAACAGAAGTATTAATGGTCTAACTGAAGCTCAGGAATCTCAAAACATAGAATTGCAAAATGGATCAATTTTCCAATTGGAAGCAGAAATTGTAGTAAAAGAAGTCAATGGGACAAAAATTCGCAGCTATGCATATAATGGACAGATTCCGGGTCCTGTTCTAAGGGTAAAGCAAGGGAGTATCATCTATGTAAACTTTACAAACAATATCGATGAACCAACGACTGTCCATTGGCACGGGATAAGATTAGAAAACAAATATGATGGAGTGCCCAACATCACGCAAGAAGAGGTAATGCCAAGTCAAAGCTTCCTTTATAGAGTAGACTTTCCAGATGCAGGGGTATACTGGTATCATCCCCACGTAAGAGAGGACTTAGAACAGGGATTGGGTCTGTACGGTGTCATAATAGTAGATCCAAATGAAACAGATTACTATGATCAAGTAAATTCCGAAAATGTTTTGGTTCTTAATGATATGCTCCTCAACGGATCAGACGTATGGCCATATGGTACAAACGATACGAATTTCGCTCTGATGGGACGCTTTGGAAATACATTACTAGTTAACGGCCAAGCCAATTATTCACTTTCCGTAAAAAAAGGCGAGGTCGTGAGGTTTTACATTCTTGATGCAGCTAATGTTCGCCCGTTTAACCTATCTATAGAAAACACATCTTTCAAAATCGTAGGTAGCGACGGAGGTAAGTATGAAAAAGACTTTTTCTCAAATTCTGTAATTATTTCTCCTTCCGAAAGATATACCGTGGAAGTTGCATTCAACCAGTCTGGCACATTCAGGCTATTCAACCAGAATCCATTGCAGAATTATACCCTTGGTGAGATAAACGTCCAGAATAGTAACGATAACAACTCTGTAGATTTGAATACCCTCAAGGAGAATGATGATGTAAAAAAATCAATAGAAAATTACAGCTCATATTTTGATACACCTCCAAATTTCACCTATGTTTTAACCATCGATATACCTGGTGCCATACCTATGGACAATATTACGCGTGCTCTTATGGGAGAAAGTAAGGATGGAATCGAATGGGAAGACACCATGTTCGGAATGAATAGCCACTCCACAACTGAACAAGCAAGGTGGATGATAAAGGATAACGTGACTGGCAAGACGAATATGGATGCCATGCAGACAGTAACGATAAACGAACCCATAAAAATACTCATAAAAAACGATGAGAACTCAGAACATCCAATGCAGCATTCAATTCACCTTCATGGAGCACAATTCTTAATTTTGAAAACAAACGGTGTAAAAAATGACGATCTTGTCTGGAAAGACACAGTCCTAATCCCCTCAGGGGGTTCTGTAGAGCTGCTCACTTATTTCCCACATGAGGGCGAATGGATGATGCATTGTCATATTGCAGAACATTTGGAAAGTGGAATGATGACTGCTTTCAATGTTACTGGGTGATTGTTTGAGTCTGCTTAAGCCATATAATATTTACGTCATTTTAACTGTGATTTTAGTATTTTTATCTTTAGCACCACCTATTCTCACCCTCTATGGATTCAGTGGGATATCTGGACTGTTATATACAGGTGATTCGACTATGTGCCATCAGCAAGTGCAACGCTCATTTTGCATTTTTAAGAGCGAAAATGGCACAACCTATTTCGGCAATTGCATAAATACTGGAAACGTAAGTATAGATGGAATTAATCCATATTCCGCAGGCTTATGGCCCTTGGGCATACCCTCACAACAGGCTAATATGAGCGGAATAGATCCGAATACTGGCAGACCACATAGTGTTTTTACAGATTCTACGGTAGGTTACGCATTTGGACAATGTGCCAGAAACAGTTCTATTTATCTCTTCATGCTAATCGGGGCATTAATCTTTCCATTCTTGAATAAGACGGATTCTAATAAAATCCCTTCTGCAATTTGGCTTATTTTAGCATTGATACCCATTGGAGTAGATGGAACGACCCAACTTATCGGAAATATTTTCGGATGGCATTACTATTGGCTCTCATTTCTTGGACTGCATGAAAGCACGAATTTGCTAAGGGTTATAACTGGCGGAATAGCTGGCCTTGCAGTTTCCTTCTATTCTATCCCCATTCTCAATAACCTATTCTCAAATAAAAAGAAGGGATCTGATGGCCGAAAAGAAACCGTGGCGTGAAAGGCTAAAACAGGACATAGTGATTCTGGTTATGATGTTACTATTGCTCGGTGGCTCACTTTCGTTTCTATCGAGATCAATTTACTTCGTTCCAGGCATGATCCTGCTCGTGATACTTACATTTGGGCCCTACATAATTGAATATGCCAGGGAAAAATTGAACAAAAACGTTGCTACAAAAAAACGGAAACTGCTAGTTAAAGGTATAGAAGAAAATGGCGTAAAAAAGGTTTTGGTAGAGTCTAAGGAGGTAACTGAAAGATGGCATTGCTTTCTATGGAAATTGGGTTAAAAGCGTTAGGTTATGCACTAGTGATTTTCCTCTTCTTCGGTGTAGCTGTCGCCCTTATACCAAACCCGATTTTCATACGAATGGTACCAGCCAATACTTTTGATTACATCTTTCTTGGTACCACTTCATTGCTTTCGGGGCTCTTTTATGCGCTTCCAGAAAGAAAAACATGCAATATGGAAAAAACCTCGATTGGCGGAATGCTACTTGGCTTTCTGGCATTTGGGTGCCCTACCTGCAATAAGATTCTGGTTCTCCTACTCGGATATACGGCATTATTCACTATTTTTGATCCATTAAGACCGGCTATCGGGATTCTTTCCGTCACATTGCTGCTTTATGCAATACGCAAAAAAGCTGAAAGTACAATATGAATAAAACATTTCCCGCAAAGTAAACTTTTGTGCGCAAGCTATCTACCGGCTAAAGCCGGCAGTATAGATCACTCGCGCTTAGTTGAAGAAATAATTTAGAGTATTTATAAGTCTGAATACCTGAGAGATGAATTACGAAATTAAGAACGAAATTTTAAGGAGTCTTTATGTACGTACAAATATTTTTGTTCAGATAATTAAAAATAAGATCAATGCTACGCTGCTGCCCCTACAAATCCCAAACCATAAGCGTATCTCGCCGATTTCCATTCGCTCGTTTAACTGCTTTTAACAGGAGTTCAGTTACAACAGCATCTAACGCTTCATAGACCTCCCGACCTGTCCGTAACTGATTTTGTTTCAGAAAGATCTTAACTCTCCGTTTAGCGATAAAACTACCTTTCAAAGAACCCCCTCCATTAATTTAACGAGCGTATGTTGTATGTAATTTCCTGAGTGAATATGACGCAATTCTACAACTCCTTTTTTCTGAAGTAGGTGCAAATGATTTCTTATGTGCCGTTTGCTTGAATTCTTTGATTTCAGAAATTCGGAGTAAAGTTCTGGGGTTGTCCGTTGCCCTTGTTCTAAGATTTCAAGAATCAACAATTCTTCTAATGAAAATTCCTTTTTTCTATATTTTATGTGTTTAGAAACGTGTTCAACATCTCTTGAATCAATCCTATTTTTTCCCTTACTTTCAGCATATTTTGCAGCATCCCACAGCATTTCAAGGGCAACCCTAGCACTACCCGAATTGTTAGCCTCAATTGAAGCGATCAACTCAAGCAAATCGTCGTCATGACTAGTATCCAACAAACATTTTCTAGCGCGGTTTTTGAGTAATTCAAGCAACTGATCTTTAGTGTGTGGA
>CAZZKB010000015.1:0-10850 GCA_964654575.1 Microcaldota archaeon
ACTGTTTTCTTGCAATTTGTCCAAACTTTGCATATGGTCGACTTGTCTTTCGCCCAAGTTTCTCAAACACCACTTGTGAGATTCTCATCCCAGAATGGAGCTTGACTGGAAATGGGGCAAGATTGACTATTTCTAGTACTTGGTGATTGTTGCTTCCCGGTTGAACAAGTGCGCTTGTAATATGTATGACTAAACCCATTCTAGCAAATCTGCTTCGACCCTCAAGCTTTCCCATTAAATCATTTGAAAGGGTTATTTTCTCTTTAGTTGTAGCTAGGCACATTTGTCCGCTCTTTAATGTAATCTCCTTTGCATACTTAGTTTCAAACGCCTCTTGAAAAGGAGTTTTTGATAAATCGACTGTTTTTCCGATTAGGTCTTTCTTAAAAAATTCCCATTTGTCACTTAGAGTCAGATCGACACTTGCCCCGCCGATTTGATCGCTTTGAAGAGGAGCTATCTTTATCTTCCCCTTTTTTATCATCTGTTTTATTTCAACGTCCGAAAGGATCATACGTTATACTTTGCTATTGCGCTTTTTAAGTGCTTTTGCTTCTCCTTTTATTCTCTTATGAGCAAATATTTTCTTGTGGATGAGCAGATAAAATCTATTTCAGAGCAGATTTCTAATCGCTTTAGTTCGATTAAGTCTACTGTAGATTCATATCGCTCAAGTGGTCAGGTAAAAATTTCAAAATGCTCGAAAATTCCTCTTGATTTTTCTGTCTGTGCAACTGATGGCGGATTGCTCTCGAGTCGAATGCATGGCTTTGATATTGTCCTTTATCGTTCTGTAGCAGTTAATTTTGTATATCGAAATTCAGTGCTTACTTCTTTTTCATACTTGCCACAAAAATATCCTCAGACTGAATTTGCCTATCAATCATCTCTTGATGAGCATGAGGCTCTCGTCTTTAAGTCTCTCTTGCGGCTTAGATCTGAACTATCTTGTGCAATCTCTGCTATGGAAAAATTTTCACCAACTGTTTTTCTTTTTGATGGATCATTGCTTCCCTTACCAAATGATAAAGTTGGGTCTGAGAGCAAGCTATATTCTCTTTATCAGGAAGTTATTGCACTCTATGAGCAGCTTTTTACCGTCTCTAAAGAGAAATCCTGTCTGTTGGTTGGAGTAATAAAAGATTCTCGTTCAAACCGGCTTTCAAAATCACTTTCTCTTGATTGTTCGGATACTGTTCTTTGCAATTTTCTACTTAATTTTGGTGAACGAACTGAAGATTCTCCATATTCAGAGTCAGAAAGTAAATCTGCTGTAAATGGCTCTCAGTTGGTGCGTTTCTTTTATCTTAAGGCAGCAAAAGATGATTTGCCCCTGCGCATTGAATATCTTTCTTCTGAAAAATTCGATGTTGAAATGGTTGCGTCAATTCTTTATTCTCTTTCGGCAATCAGTGATACTTTCGGCTACCCAGCAATCTTGGTTGAGGCTGACATGTGTGCTGCACTTGATGGCTCAGAAATGGATCAAATAATTAATTCTCTACGATCAATTAATGTCTCTGATTTACGAAGAAATTCAAGACCTTTTCGATAAGTTTATTAGTTGTAATATTTCTATTCTTATGTTATATGTCTTATAGCTTAACCTTTAGAGAACGTTTGGCTGCAATTTCTCACTCTCCTCTCTCACCAAGAGTTGCTTGTGCACGGGCACGTTTTAGAAAATATTCAAACTGTGTTAGTGATGAGCTTATTGCAGATGCAAATTTTTTGGCTAATCATGGGTCTGTCAGGGATTTAGTTCTTGTTTTTTCCAATCAAAATTTACTTGAAACATACGATTCTAATGTTCATCTTCGCCTTGCCCATCGTTTGGTAGATATCGCACGGAAAGAAGTTTGTGATGAATATCGTCAAACTATAGCTTCTTCTGCAAGTGGTTTTGCTTATATTATTGCCCTAAGAAAATCAAGAGATAAACTGATTTTGGTTGCTCAAGAATTAACCGATCTGCTTTCATTTGAACATATTAACGGTGAGGCAAAAAAAGTAATCCGATCTTTTACTTCTGATGCATTTGCGGTTCCAATAATAGGAGATTCATTAGATCCTCAATTATCAGCTTTTTTTGAGGAAATTCTTAAAGATAGATAAATAACAAGAACTGTTGCGCAAACCTTAATCTCTGCTTGTGAGTGAAGGGCATAGTTCTCGACGAGCGAGCTTTAGATCGCGAAGTCTCGAGCGAGCTTTAACTATTCAAGTAAATTTGAGTGAAAGGCATAGTCTGTCTTTTGTAGTTTCACGCTTGGAAATATTCCAAACTTCAGCGACATTTGACTAAGCGGCAATAATGCCTTGCTCCCTCATTAGAATAAGAGACATCCGTTTCATTAGACCCTTTTGACTTGCGCATTTCTTAGGGCAAAAGGGTTCTATCCCAAAAGCCATAAGTTTTATCAGGATCTATATCGTTTCTGTTACGCCTCTCTGGCCCTTAGAGCCAAGCGACGAGTTTTAGCTCGATGCGCTATTCTTCACCGGAGGACAGAACTTCACTCCAACTATTCCGCGTTAGCGGGTTTGTCGGGAGTCGCTTGCCCCTCACTCAAGTATATTAGTTGATAAACCAGTTTAAAAATACTATCTACACTACTTTACTTATACTAACACGCATAATCGGTGGAATGTTGAGCGAAAAAGAACCTGTTGATTTAGAGGAAGAACTACGAGCGCAGCAAGGTAATTTACTTTCAGGAAGTGACTATCGCAGATCATTTTTACGCTTTTTAGATAACTTATTGGTTGCCTCTGCAGTTGCAGTTGCAGGGTTTGTCGTTTACCTTGGCAAATCCGTATACGAAGGACATAGAAACGTGATTGCACACGATGTTGCTCAAAGCACGCCTCCAGATCCGCTAAGAATTCAAGTTCTTCGTCAAGCTGGACAAGCTGATCAAGTTTTTGTTAACGGAACTCTTCTAAATCCGCCAGTCAATAACACTCCGCCTCAATTGCAAATCATTTCAGATGTTCCTCAGTTTAATCATTATCTTAATACTTCTAAGCATTTATCGGGTTTGAATCCAATTACTCTTCAGTCGCCGCCTCAAGATATGTTTGAACGATATCGAAATCATTTTAATGCAGATTTTTTTTCACGCTATTACACTTCAACTCCACCTTCTGTATTTAGGGTTTCAGGTTTATCTGATGCAAGAACTATTTGCTCATGGAGATTCGCTGCCGGTTGCTATCTAACTGGAACAAACGCCATCGTACTTTCTTTGGGCGAGCGTCCACAATCCATTTTTCATGAAATAACTCATTTCATTCGTGCCAGATCAAATCCTTCTGAAACTGTGCGTTTTTGTGATGGTTCAATTAGATCTATTCCGACTTTTTTTGATGAAGGCGGAACCGAATATACTGCTCAAATTATGGTCAATGGTTATCTCCAAAATCCTACTTATCCTCGTGAGACAGAAGCATTTCGAAAGATTACAACTATTGCTGGGGGCAACACTGCATTAGACTCATACTTCACCGGAGATATGTGTCCAATTGAGAGAGCATTTGATACTCGCTATTCAACGGTTAGATCAGGCGGATCTACAATCGGAAATGGCACTTTTAGAACCCTATTCCAATTAATGGATATTGTCGATAGCGGCAATACTCGAGCTGGTGAGTATCATGCAATTCAAACTACATTCCCAGGTAGATACTTAGACGATCTTGAAAGCAAATATGGTGCATTTCAACACTCAAGAAGACCTCCTGCAATTAGACGATTAACTCCGACTGTGCTTCCAAGAAGAATTTCTAATTATTAATTTTACATTCCCAGGCTTCCCATTCCGCCTTTCATCATTTTTTCCATTTTCTTTCGGAAGCCTCGATCTCTCTTAAATCTGCCCATCATCTTTTCGACTTGGTCAAACTGAGATAAGAATTCCTTAACTTCTTTTTCGCTTGATCCGGCTCCTTTTGCAATTCTTGCAATTCTGCTCGGGTTATTCTTTAGTAATTTAGCATCTTTCTTCTCTTTTTTAGTCATTGAATTAATTATAGCTTCAAATTTCTTGAGTTTTTCCTCACTCTGCTGTGTCATCTCTTTTGGAATATCTGCTGCACCCATCATCGGTAATATCTTATCTAATGGACCCATTTTTTTCATTGCCTTTAGTTGCTGATAAAAGCTTTCAATCGTAAGCTCGTCACTTTCCATCTCTTTTAACTCAGTTTCCTTTGCTATCTCTCTTATTTTTTCCATCAATGCTCCGATATCTGGAACACCAAGAAGCCGGCCGACAAATTTTTCAGCGCTGTAAGCTTCTAAGTCTGCGACTTTTTCACCAACTCCTATGTAAGCAATTTTTGCTTCTGAATTAGCTACTGCACTTAGTGCCCCACCACCTTTTCCAGAACCATCCATCTTACTTACGATCACTCCTGAAAGGGGTACAGCACTGTTAAAATCAGCTGCCTGTTTTGACGCAATCTGGCCAATATCTGCACTAATAACTAGGAAATTTTCATCTGGTCTGAGTGCTTCTGCAATTCCTCGTAATTCTTCAACTAAGGGACCATCAAATGCACTTCGCCCGGCTGAGTCGACTATAATTACGTCTTCCTTTGCCTTTTTCATTGCCTCTTGCACAATTTTTTGAGGGTTTTTCTCTCCTCTTGTTGTGTAAAATGTCGCTCCAACTTGTTTTGATAGTTGCTCCAACTGATCCATTGCTGCTGGCCGGTCAGTATCAGCTGCAATCAAGGCAACACTAAGTCCTTTTGTCTTGTATAAGTGGGCTAATTTTGCACATGTTGTCGTCTTACCTGAACCATAAAGTCCACATACTAAGACTTTGTGTTTATCTAATCTTGGGTTGTATGAAGAACCAAGGAATGCAACTAGTTCGTCAAAAACTACTTTCATGACGTGTTCTTTGAGTGTTAACGCTTGCATTTTTTCGGCTTTAAGTGCCTTCTCCTCAATTCGCTTTGAAAGAGTTAAAACTAGCTTAACACTAACATCAGAAGAAATCAAGACTCTTTGCAGGTCTTTTATGAGTGCCTTTACGTCTGCCTCATCAACAAAAGCTTTGTTGGTAAGTTTTGCAAGGGCTTCTCGTAGTTTTTTGCCTAAATCCATTTTTTTCAGATTAATTATTGACAAGTTGGGTTTTTATTCCGGTTCGATTTTTTCTTTTTGTTTGGTACAAATCAGTATATTTCACTCAAAAGCCTTGTCTTTAGCCATATTTTGGCCTTCCAAAAACCCTTTTAAAGTTTTTTGGACATACTACTTTCTAATAAAAGACTTATTTTTGGAACTATGGAGATCTAGAAATAGTATTCATGTTCAAAATATGAAAACACTTGAGGTGTAGAATTTATGTCCAAACAAGTACAAAGTGATGAAGTATATATTATGCCAGAAGGGGCACAAAGAGTTCTTGGTCGAGACGCAATGAGAATCAACATTGCAATCTGCTATGCAGTAGCAAATATCGTCAAGACAACCCTCGGTCCAAGAGGTATGGACAAGATGCTTGTTTCAGACCTTGGTGACATTGTAATCACAAATGATGGTGCAACAATTCTTGAAGAAATGAATGTTGATCATCCAGCAGCAAAATTAATGGTCGAAATCGCAAAGACACAAGACAAAGAAGTTGGTGATGGAACAACCACTTCAGTAGTTATGGCAGGAAACTTGCTAAGAAAGGCAGGTGACTTGATTGACCAGAAGATTCACCCAACAGTAATCATCAAGGGTTATGAGCTAGCTTCAAGAAAAGCAGAAGAAGTTCTTGCAAAAGTTTCAGAAACCGTTTCACTTACTGACAAAGACACTCTTACACGAATTGGTCTTGTTTCAATGGGATCAAAGGGTATTGGAAGCGAGGATGAAAAGAAGAAGATCGCAACAATTATCGTCGATGCTTTAACTCAAGTCGCAACAACAGCCAACGGTAAATCAAAGGCAGATTTGGATTTTGTAAAAATTGAGAAGAAATCCGGTGGGGAAGTCATGGACACTCAATTAATCCGAGGAGTTTTAGTAGACAAAGAAGTAGTTCACTCTGGAATGCCAAAATCAGTTAAGGACGGCAAAATCCTTCTCTTAGATGCAGCATTAGAAATCGAGAAAACAGAAACTGATGCTAAGATCGAAATAACTTCACCAGACAAGATGGAGGCATTCTTGCACCAAGAAGAGAAAATGTTGCGAGATATGGTTGAGAAGATCGCAGCAACTGGTGCAAATGTTGTCTTCTGCCAAAAAGGCATTGATGACTTGGTTCAGCACTTCTTATCAAAGAAAGGAATTTGCGCAGTTAGACGAGTTAAGAAGAGCGATATGGAAAAGCTCTCACGAGCAACTGGCGCTTCAATCGCTTCAAGCTTAGAAGATCTAAAACCAACTGACCTAGGTCATGCCGGTTCAATCGAAGAGCGAAAAGTTGGCGGAGAAGCTATGGTCTTTGTTGAAAAATGCAAAGATCCAAAGGCAGTCACAATCTTTGTCCGAGGCGGAACTGATCACGTTGTTAGTGAAGTCGAGCGAGCAGTGATCGATGCTCGTGGTGCAGTTGCTTCAGCAATTGAAGATGGAAAATTCGTCGTTGGTGGTGGTTCAGTTGAAATGGAAATTTCAAAGGAACTACATGCTTATGCAGTCCAGATCGGTGGCAGAGAACAACTGGCAATTCAGGCATATGCCGACGCACTTGAATCAATTCCAAAGGCTCTAGCTGAAAATGCAGGTATGGATGTAATCGATACTTTGGTTTCACTACGAAACAAGCACAAAGAAGCAAATGGAAAGACTGTTGGTGTCGATGTGCTAAATGGCAAAGTAGGAGATTTGAAATCCGTTGTTCTTGAGCCAATGAAAGTCAAGAAACAGGCAATTAGTTCAGCAACCGAAACAGCAAGACTCGTCTTAAGAATTGATGATATTATCAGTTCTAAAGGTCGAGGCGGTGGTGCTCCACCTGGTGGCATGGGCGGCATGCCAGACATGGATTAAAATCCATAATTTTTTTCTCTATTCTTATTCTTTTATTGTCGTCTCTGCTTTTCAGTTATGTTTATAATTCATTGTTGTAATATATGTAATAATGGTACAACGACAGCTTGCCTTCAATGCACCAGGTTATGTAAACACAATTCTTCAAGGTAAAAGACCTATCAAATCATTTAATATCATTTCGTTTGACGGGGTCGCATATGATACTAAGGGAAATGTCGAAGATCGTCTTACTATAAAGGCAAATGTTCTTGATGGCGGACTTAGGTACGTTACTGTTCATACTAGTGATGATCATTTTGCGCCTCTGCCATTTTGTGCAATCGATCATCATGGTTCGGTTAGAGAATATAATCCTTTAGAAAGGGGTCGTATAGATGTTGGCGATAATATTTTTTTAATTTCATATAATTTTAGTGGCGGGTTGACAGGTCATTTTGAAAGCAAATTAAAATCTCGATCTTTATATGCAAAATACACTCGAAATTATTCACTTGATTATTTATCTTCACACGGTCCAGATGGGCTCGTCTCTCTTTCTCGACTGGTTTATTCCAATTCTTCAGTGGCAAATATTTCCAGATATGGCGCATCAAAGGAACCCACTGAAGTTTTTTCAGTTAAAATTCTTCTGTCCGATCGTGAATTTTCACTAAAGGCTCGCTCAATTGTATTTTCGCATGAAGTTGCGCCTACTTACTGCACTCCTTCTATTATAAGGACAGAATCAGACGAATTCGTTGTTTCGGTTAGGGATGGCACATTTCTGCCTATTGCTGCAAAAATTGTACAAAGACCTAGAGATTATTCTCGGGAAAATCAAAATCTTGGTCTTGGTGATAATCTTCGTTTGCGTATCTCTCGTTTATCAAGAGATGGCTCTGGCTTAAGACATCTTTCTGATCCGTCTCTTAATTTAGAGGTTTTAGAAAAGCTTTTTGGAATTACTAGTATCTCTTCTCCAGAACCTGTAAGATTACTTGATGCCATAATACAATCTGTCGCTTTGGGAGAAGGATTTGATCATCGGGCTTTTTTTGCTTCTGCAAACTAGTTTAATTCTATCTACTCAATTGTCTATTTATGGTAAGTCCACAATTACATTTCGAGCGAGGCAATAGAGGATGTCCAAGAAGAATGGTGCCTCATATTCAACCTCCAAAGCCATTTAGGGTGTTTATCCCTTCTGTGTTGTCTACATCTAGGTCAGCTGCTGCGACGGGTTCTCATCTTCTTGCAGAAGATCTTAGCTGTGCAGTTAAATACACTCCACCAATTGCAATTTCTATTCCAGCAATCACAGTTACATCAATTGTATCTGCTCTAGTAACTAATGTTAAGAGATTTTTTTCTGGCTCTAAGCCAGAGTGAATTTATGCAATCGCAACTATTAATAGTAATTTATGGTAAAGTTACTGGAGTTTCATTTCGCTCTAGTGCTAAGAAAGAGGCAGAAAATCTTGGTCTAAATGGATACGCTCGAAACATCGAAACTGAAAATGGCGATGCAGTCGAAATAATGCTAGAGGGCGAAGAAGATGTTCTTTCAGAATTCTTAGCTTGGGCTACAAAAGGACCAAAGGGAGCCAAAGTTAAGGAAATCGAATTTAATTACAGAGAATACTCTGGTGAATTTTCTGGGTTTGAAGTAGTTGAAGAATAGTTCAAATCCTATTTCTATTGTTATATTTAGTGTTTCTTTAGTATTTTAATACTCTTCGTATTGTATTAATTCATGTGTCAAATAGGTTTGGAGCAACTATATTAGAGCGAGTCAATCACAAATTGTCTGATCGACGAGGTGCTAATAAGACAAGAATTGGTCTAACTACTTGGGCATCTTATCTTGATCGCGCACAGAAAGCTTTGGCAACTCTTAAGGGGTGGGATAGTTTAACTCCAAATACTCCTTCTCCAAAGCCGCCTGCTGAACCCGTAATAACTCCAAAATCCATTTATCCAGTTTCATGCTCAAATGTCGTTTATGATGGCTTTCTAATTCAAATTGATTATGGAAATTACAAAATGTCATTTCATATTCAGAAGCGAGCTCTTTCAAAAACGATAAAAGATGGAAATAACTTTTACACCCAGTTGCCTTCTCCAGTAGATATCATAAAATTTAGGGACGATGTAAAGAAAGCCGCAATTGAAAATGAGTTAATTAGAATCGCAATATTGGGTATACAAGAATTCAGTTAGCATTTTGATCTTAAATATTCATAGCACCCCGGCTCTTGAGTAAGATCACAAATGATTTGTATCGTTGCTTGTTTATCGTCCCAGCTGGTTATTCTAGAATTGGTTTTAATTCTTTGATAGAATGACTTAAGAAAATCCGCTCTTTCTGAGGCAGAAAGTGAAATATATTTTTCGTTTAGAATGTGTGTTTTAGCCCCCCAGCAGCCACCAATCTGGCCAGTTTCTGTATCAATCATCGAAGGGTTGCTAGTAATCTGGTTTTCCCAATATTGATTATTATTTAGTGATTCATCTCCAGCAGTAGCATCTCCATAATCGCGTCTAAACTGCTCTTCAGAGGCAAACCAGTAAGCGTGATTTAGGTTATCCTCATTTGGAATATTAGCACAAAAATAAAGAAGATGCATCGGTTCATGGCTTTCATAATTGTAAGACGTAAAAATAGAGTTTGCAAAAGTTCCTGCTGTAATTAATCCTTTCTCACCATCTGTGTGTGAGTATCCATGAGTAATATCAGAGACAAAATTGTAAGTAACTGAATCAAAGCATTCGCCTAAGGAAATGTTGCTAGCTTGCTCCATCGCTTTGATGTAGTTTTTAGTATTAATTTTGAATTGATTACAAAGTTCGGCCGAAGTTAAATTCTCGCAATTAGCGTTTATTTGTAATTGGTCGTTTGGAATAACTCGATGTGGGTACAGTTTTAATGTTCGGTAATCTTGGACTTGTAAAACTGCTGAAATTGTTAAATCTCTGCCAAGTCTGAAGTACTTAAGAGGTATGATCTGATTTTGGTAGTGGTTGCCAAAAGAGTCTACTATCTCCATTTCATATTGGTCTGGGTTTGTAGAAATTACACTTACAAACCGAATCGAATAATTCCGCTCTCCAGTATCGAATAAAATGCATTTTCCGGGAGGTAAATATGCAATGTTTGAGCCATCTAGCGTTGTAACATCTATCCTATCTTCTACTGGGCAGTACGCATCTAATGAAATCGGGCTTATGCAGTGATTTTGAATGCATTGCTGGTTCGTTTCACAAGATGGATTGTTATATTGGCAGCCAACTAATGCAGGAGGTGTTAGTGTAGATACACACTGATTCTTTATACATTCGGAGTTTTTCTCGCATGGTGGATTTTGATAATCGCAGCCAGTTAGTTTGGTATGTGGCTGAGGTATCATGGTTGTGTCATTTTTAGTCGTGTCAGTTTGTTGATTAAGTAAAGTACATCCGCTAAAAAATATTATTGCCAAAAAAATTGCAAAGACGGTCGGTCGAAACATACAAAGTGCACTCTGTTAAAATTAAAATAATGTTTCACGAGTCTTTCGAACAAAATTTCTCGAGTGTTTTTGTAACTAGCCTCACACCAATTCCAGAAGCTCCCTTTTCTAAGTATGGGTGCGGCCATTTTACAAGATCCACTGCCGCGATATCTAAGTGAACCCATTTTGCCTCTCCTACAAACTCTTTTAAAAATCCTGCTGCAGTAATCGAGCCAGCTTCATCTAGTTCAGAAATATTCTTCAAATCAGCAAAATCCGACTTCATGAATTCTCCATATTCGCTCCAGAGTGGCATTCTCCAAACTCTCTCGAAAGTTTCATTTTTCACGATAAATCCTTATATTAAATTTATCCCC
>CAZZKB010000016.1:0-1118 GCA_964654575.1 Microcaldota archaeon
AATTCATTCTTACAAATAAAAATAAGATAGAAAACATAAATAGTAAAGAAAACGTTACAGAGATATTGAAGCCATCAAATGAAGAATACACAGTAATAAGGACCACAATTATACAAGAAGTCTTGGAAGTACTAAGCATTAATAAAACAAAAGGTCTGCCGCAAAAAATATATGAAATAGGGATAGTTCAAAAACAAAAAACAGAAAAAAAACTTGTGTTTGCAATAATGGATAAACAATTAGAGTTTTCCAGCGTGCGAGGATGTATACAAACATTATCTTACGAAGTAAATGCAGACTACAGACTGGAGAAGGAAGATAGTAATTTGTTTGAAGAAAAAACTTCTTGTAAAATAACAAGTAAAGGAAAGAAAGTAGGTGTTTTTGGACAAGTTAGAAAAGAGATATTAAACAAATTTGGTTTAGGTTTCGATGTTTATATTGGGGAAGTGGAATTGTAGAGCACCCCCACCCCACACTTCCACTATTCAAAATTTGAACAAAAATTTAATCAAATAAAATAAGTAATTTTTTTTATTTATAAATAAGACTAGACACACCACATTTCCGCGGAAAAAATAGTTTAAACTAATTGTTCAATACTTTCAGTGAAAAGTTTGTACACGACGATATTTTTCTTAAATTTTTTAAAAAACAAATCTAATTTTTTTTCGCTATCTAACCCAACACAAATTGCAGATTTTGATTTCCAAAGCTCTTTTTTCAATTCAAGTTTGTTTAAATAATAATAAAAAAGTCGTTTTGTTCGATTGAATTGTTTTTTGTCTTTTGCGATTAAATCGTAAATATATACTATAAACAATGAATCACTCTCTATGTAACTATAGTTACATAAATTTTTAAATTTAAATAATAAAATAGATTAGTGGAAGTGAGGGGTCTCCCCCTTCAAATTCGTTTTTGACTGTATTTTGCCATTATTATAGAATGTATTGCGCTACTTGTAGTACTCTACCAATGTTTGAGTATTTGTTTGTTGTCGAGAAATTAGGTAAATTGTTGCTAAATTTTGTATTTTTAAAATATAAAAAAAGTTATTTTTTCAATTCTTCTTGATATTTTGCATATGTTATCAATCTTTCCATTGCCTTAGCAGC
>CAZZKB010000016.1:1218-10680 GCA_964654575.1 Microcaldota archaeon
GCAACATTTCCATAATCAGGTAATATTTTTGCTAATTCTTCTTTGGTGCTACTACTAAATTGGGCTAAAGTTAATCCTTCTTTCTCTATCGCATCTGTGGTTAAAACACCAAGTCCACCACCGTTAGTAATAACTCCGATTCGTCTGCCCTTTGGTTTTGGTTGATTAAATATTTTTACGAATTCGAACAGTTCATTGATTCCATCTGCTTCTGTAACCTTCGATTGTTTGAATGCTGCCTTATATGCCATATAACTTCCGGCGATATTTCCAGTGTGCGACTTTGCAGCAGCAGCACCCCCGGATCCTTTACCTGCCTTAAGGGCAATTATTGGTTTTATTTTATTGACTCGTTTCATTGTATCTAATAACTTTCGCCCATCTTTGGCTCCTTCCATATATAGAATTATCACTTCTGTTTGTTTGTCCTTTGCAAGGTATTCTAGATAATCACTTTCATCCAAGACTGTCGAGTTGCCATACGAAATGAACTTCGATATTCCCATTCCGTAATATGCAGCCAAGTCCATCACTGTCGAACCAACCGCACCGCTTTGAGATACGAATGCAATATTGCCCGGTTTTGGTCTCTCAAGTTTGTAATTTGGCAAAAATACGCTATCTACTTTACTATATGGGTTATACACTCCCAAGCAATTAGGCCCAATTAAAGGTATGTTATTTTTTGTTGCAATTTCTTTGATTTTATCTGACAAATCTTTACGGTTTACTTCTTCAAAACCACCGCTTAATATAACTACTCCACCAACTTTTTTCTTTGCACATTCCTCCATTATCTGAGGAACACTCTGAGCTGGTGTTGCGATTATTACACAATCTATCCTACCAGTCACTTCCAGAACTGTATTATAACATTTAAGGCCAAACATTTCGCTATGTTTTGGATTTATTGGATAAATTTTTCCAGAAAATTTACTTTCAAGAAAATTTTTTATTATTATATTGCCTATTTTATTCGGCGTTGGGGAAGCTCCCACAATTGCCACTGTTTTTGGTTCGAATATGTTTTTTAAGTTTGAAACTATTTTTTCCATCGTGTCACCTCTTAAAACGTGCATCTATTATGTCAAAACCATTTTCGTCAAATACAACTGGGTTTAGGTCCATCTCTACAATATCTTCATCCATCATAAATTGGCATGTTTTTATGACTAATTTCTCAAGTGCTTTTTTGTTAATTGGCTTTTTACCTCGTGCTCCCTCAAGAAGCGGGTGTGTTTTTAATTCAGATATCATTTCTTCAACGTCCTTTGGTGCAATTGGGCAAATTCTTGCACTAACGTCTCTGAATATTTCGACATATATTCCGCCTAAACCAACAACTATCATATGTCCAAACTGAGGGTCCTTTTTTCCGCCAATTATTAATTCGACTCCTTTTCTGGCCATTTTCTGTATTAAAACACCATCGATTTGTTTTCCTTTTACATCTCCTAATATTTGGTGATATGCTGCTAGAAGCATTTCCTCGTTTTTTATATCTACCTTGACTCCACCAACATCTGTTTTATGCTCAATTTGAGGCGAAACAACCTTCATCGCTAGCGGATAGCCTATCTTTTTTGCAACACTTATAACTTCAGCTTCATTTCTTGCCATTTTGTATGGTAATAAATTGAATCCATTTTTTTCAAGCAGTTCTAGATCATCGACCAAAGTCATTTTTCCACCAGTTATTTTCCTATACTAGATTTTACTCGACATACTCCAGCCGCATCGCAGTTTATTGTCGCAGTAGTTTCTTTATCTATAAAAAGTGCGGTACATTGATACTCCCCATTCGTTCCACGACAGTCGCAATAAAGAACTGATCCTCTAGGGTAACCCTGAGCAGATACGATTCCTCGCAGTCCATCTAGGCACAAATTTTGTATTTCTACCAAACTGCCGTTTACAGTCATCTGATTTCCAGTACTATGATTCGTTGTTACATTCTGCACTATGCTAGCATTCGTTAGGTTACTGCTTTGATTTGCAACGTTTGATGTTATGGGGCAAGATAGAAGCATAATACTCACGATCGAAATAACTGCCCAATTTTCATACATACTTTGCTCTCTTCACTAAAGGTTTTAAATCTCTACAATGCCCACTCTAATATATGAAGATATACACAAAAGCCGGAGATCAAGGCAACACCTCACTTCTTGGCGGTGCTATTGTTTCGAAAGATAATCCTCGTGTCGAAGCATATGGCTCTGTTGACGAATTAAATGCATCTTTAGGCATTGTCCTCTCTGTTTGTGATATTGAAGATCTGTCAATTTCCCTACGTAAAATCCAATCTGATCTATTTACTATTGGCGCTAGATTATCATCTAAGACACAGAAAACAGATTCTATTCACCCTTCACGCATCTCTGATTTAGAATCTCAAATTGATTTACTTGATCCACAAATGCCTCCTCTTTCAAATTTTATCCTTCCAGGTGGATCTGCTCTCTCAAGTCATCTCCATCTTTCTCGTACTGTTTGTAGAAGAGCTGAGCGCTCTACGGTTACTTTGGCCAAAACAGAATCAATCGATCCGAATATTCTCATCTATCTAAATCGACTTGGGGACCTTCTGTTTGTGATGGCTCGTTTTGTCAATTACAAAAAGAAAATTCCAGATATTCTCTGGAAAGGTAAGTGATATGGAACAATTAGTTGAAAAAATTCTATTTCTCAAACAAGGTCCTGCATCCAAGATTGTCTATGAGCGTTTGGTCGAATTTCGTTCTGTCGGTTCCGGATCGGATCTGGATCTTTTTAAGGAACTCTGCTTCTGCCTTCTTACTGCAAATTATACCTCTGCTGGTGGCATTCGTATACAAAAAGAAATTGGGGATGGGTTTTTACATTTAACTCAAGAGGATTTGGCTAAACGACTAAAAACTCTGGGTCATCGTTTTCCAAACGCTCGATCAAAATATATCGTTGCTGCGCGCAAACATTCTACCAATCTAAAATCTACCCTTGCCTCTATGAAAGATCAAAAGGAAATGCGTTCCTATTTGGCCGAAAACGTTCTTGGTTTAGGGTATAAGGAAGCAAGTCATTTTCTTCGAAATATTGGATATTTAGATGTGGCAATATTGGATTTTCATATTATCGACGTTCTCGTATCTAATCAGGTTATCCGAAGACCAAAAAACCTTTCAAAAAAGAATTATATTGCTATCGAGAAAAAACTACAGAAGCTTGCAGATGCTACTAATCTTAGTCAAGGGGAATTAGATTTTTATCTCTGGTATCTAGAAACTGGAAAAATTCTTAAATAATAAAAAATTTAGAAGAAGACTTCTTCCTTTGAAAATCTCATTTTTGGTCTTGGCGTGTCTGCTGCAAATCCAATTGGGCAAACCACTGTTGGAACAAGGTTTGCTGGTAAATGCAGTATTTTAGAGTATTCTACTGGATCGAAACCTTCCATCGGGCACGAATCAAAACCCAATGCTTTAGCTCCATTCAATGCATTTCCAAGTGCGATATAAACTTGTTTTTGAGCCCAAACTAATTTTTTGCCTTCATCCATTCCCTTTGCAAATCCTCTCATCATGCCTACGTAATCCTTTATTCCATCTTTCGTTGCTCCGCCCTTTATCATCGCCGCTTCGAGTTTGTCTATCTTAGCTTCGACATCTTTATCTGCACACATAACTAGAATATGTGACGCACTTCCAACTTGTGGTTGATTCCAAGATGCTGCCATTAACTTATCTTTTGTTGCCTGGTCGCTAACAATCTTTATTTTCCATGGCTGGATGTTGAATGACGAGGCTGAAAATCTGACCATTTCTAATAATTCATCGACTTTTTTCTGATCTATCTTCTTTCCATCGAATTTCTTTACTGCATATCTTCCCATTACAATTTCTTTAAAATTCATAATATTCACCGTTATACTTACACAAATCTCACTGTATGTTTTAAATCAAACACTACCCAAAAAGAAATTATGGAAAAATCAAAAGACCTATCTATAGTTCCAATTTTTTTAGTTGTATTTATCGATTTAATCGGTGTCGGAATAGTCATTCCTATATTGGCCCCGATGTTTCTCGATCCACACTCTCCGCTATTTGCTGTGGGAACTGACCTTTCAGTTCGCACTGCAATGCTTGGTCTTCTATTGGCTCTCTATCCACTAGCCCAATTTTTTGGCGCGCCAATACTTGGTTCGCTTTCAGATTTTCACGGTCGGAAAAAACTACTTCTACTTTCCCTGCTAGGCACATTCATCGGTTATGTGTTTTTTGCTCTAGGGATATCGACTGGAAATTTATGGCTTCTTATCATCGGCCGCATTATTGATGGATTTACTGGGGGCAACATATCTATTGCTCAGTCTGCAATTGCCGATTTAAGTGATAAAGAATCAAAAGCAAAAAACTTCGGTCTTATTGGTATGGCATTTGGTCTAGGTTTCATTTTAGGTCCATTTATTGGGGGCAAACTCGGAGATCCAAATGTCGTGAGTTGGTTCAACTACTCTACTCCGTTTTGGTTTGCGGCAATTCTTTGCACTCTTAATATGGTCTCTCTTTACTTCATGTTCAATGAAAAGAAGAAAGAAGCAGTTCGTAAATACATCGATCTTTTTACTGGGATAAAAAATCTAAAAATCGCATTTGGTGTGCCAAATCTTCGCATTGCCTTTTGGGTAGTCTTCCTTATTTCCTTTGGGTTCACATTCTTTACTCAATTTTTCCAAGTCTATCTAATCGAGCGATTCTCATTTAACCAAAGCCAAATCGGCGACTATTTTGCGTTTCTTGGTATTTGTGTGGCAATAAGTCAAGGACTAATTGTTCGATGGGTTTCAAAGAGATTTAGCCCACAGAAAGCGCTAAGCGTTTCGGTGCTTATGCTAGCAATTTCAATCTCCTTATATTTGCTAGTCTCAGACAAGTCTCACCTCTACTATGTTGTACCATTAATCGCGATCTTCAATGGCATAACTCTTCCAAACACAACTGCTCTGGTGTCAAACTTGGGCGATGAAAAATCACAAGGCGAGCTACTAGGTATCAATCAATCTGTAGTTGCTATTGCATGGTCTCTTCCAGCAATTGTTGCTGGTGTGGTTTCTTCTATCGATGTAAGGCTGCCTATTGTAATCTCGTCGATCGTGCTTTTTATAGCATGGCTTTTCTTCATGCTGTTCTATCATGAAAAAGAGAAAAAAATATTCCACGAGCAGACTAAATTTTCACATTAATTTTTCTTTTTTGGAGCGTTATCTAGTCTCTTTCTATATTCTTGATAGAAAAAGTAGTATCCAATTCCAAATCCAAACCAAACTGCTGCAAAGTTTCTGCCCTGATCATGTAGAAGCCCGACCAATATCAACATTATTACACAGCCTATGGTTCCAAGTACTGCCGGTATTGGCAATTCCCATTTTCCCATGTTGATGTTGAGTGGTATCTTAAATGGCCTTTTTGTCTTTGGCTCAGTAATTCTAAGTTTAATCACTGCCAAGTTTCCTATCAAATATGCCGTCAGTGCTCCAAATGCGTATAGCTCACCAAGGAAGAATATGTCTCCATATAAAGCAAGTGCAATTGCTATTACTGAAAATATTATGATTGTTAGCCAAGGTGTTCTGAATTCAGGGTGAACCCAACCGAATCTTCTTGTACACAAACCATGGTTGCTCATAGAATATGTGACTCTAGAGACTCCTATTATGCCGGTATTAGCTGAAACAAGGCATATTGCAAACCCGGCAAACGCGACTATCGGGGCAAGTATGTTTGCAAATGGAAGTGCTGCTGCAACTGCCACTAGCGGGTTGTCTATGCTTTGTGACAACTGCTGTGGGCTGATTATTCCAAGTGCAGTAACTGACATCAAAACTGCAAATACTATTACCATAACTACTGCGGCAATATGTGCTCGAGGCAGTGTCTTTTCCGGATCAACTGTTTCTTCTGCTCCTTGTGAAATGCTTTCTATTCCGATAAATGCAACCATTGCAAGCGTTATCGAATAAAGGAAATCGTGTATTCCAGGACTTTGGTCGATCGGTTTTATTCCGCCTATAAATTTAGTCCAACTAAACGAAGTTGTCAAACCGACTCCTATCAAAATTATTATTACTGCTATTGCGCCAAATGTAAAAATTGTATTTACTCTAGATGATTCCTTTATTCCAAACAAATTAATGAACATCAAAACGACGATCATTATTCCAGTTGCTACTGCTGAAACTGGTCTAAGTTGTGGTACGAAATAGGTTAGGTATCCAACTGATGCAACGGCAAAAAGAGCGATATCTAAAGTGTAATCTAATATCAATCCCCAGCCTCCAAGGAAGCCAAAGAATTTTCCAAATGCTCGCTCGCCATACACTGACGCTCCTCCAGCAATTGGTATTGCCGAAGCAAGTTCTGCGTATGTAAGCCCTGTTAATAGATAAACAACTGCCGCAACTAATATTGCTAGCGGAGTAACTCCGAGCGCATATGCTGCGATCAAACCCAGCGCAAGGAAGATGTCTGCCCCCACATCTGCAAATCCAAGAGAAAAACTTCCAAGCAGACTAACTTCCTTCTTTAATGCCGATTCTTTATTGTTATTCTTCATTTTCGCACCATTTCTGGCTGTTACAAATATTTAATCATGTTTTATGATGTTGTACCACTTTAAGAACCCTTTCTTTCTGCTCTTATCTGTATCTGCATTTAAAAATCCAGCTTTTTTCGAAGGGTATAAACAGCTTGCGATAAAAACATCTATATTATATGATTTATTGTCACAATCAATACTTATCAGTTCGAGAATGATTTTCATGATTAAGAAGTCAGACGACCAAAGTCCAATTATTGAACCTGTTGTTAGGCAACAGCACACCAATCAAAATCATATTGGCAGGCTAAAGAGTCATCCTCTATTTATAGAGGCTGCTCTAGTGCTTTTACTTTTGATCGTAATTGGTGGCGGTCTTTATTACATGGATTTACAAAGCAAAATATATATTGAAAAATCCGAGATCTCTGCTCCTATAATATCGATCGGTCCTCAATCTCCTGGCGTATTGGATAAAATTTATGTTCAGGAAGATGATTTGGTTTCTCAGGGTCAAAAGCTCTTCCAAGTGGGCGATCAGACAATACAAGCTCGCTCGCGCGGACTTATCGTTTCAGTTCAAAACACTCCTGGACAGTTGGTTTCTCCACAAACCCCAGTCGTCCAACTAATCGATCCTTCTCAAATGCGTGTGGTTGGTCAGATTGCTGAAGACAAGGGCCTTAGCAGCATTCATCCAGGGCAGAAAGTAATGTTTACTGTCGATGCATTTGGCTCAAAAGAATACTGGGGCACCGTAGAATCGATTTCTCCAATCGCAAGACAATCTGATATTGTCTTTAGTATTTCTGATAAGCGAGAGGAGCGAGAATTCGATGTTCGAGTTATTTTTGATACTTCTGCAGCTCCAGAACTGAAAGATGGCATGTCTGCAAAGATGTGGATTTACAAATAAAAAAAGGTCAAACTTATGAAGAGTGGTGATGGTCGATGGCTAATACTTCTCACCGTCATCGTAGGTACTTTTCTAGGTCGTCTTGATCAAACCATTGTGAATTTGGCTCTGCCAAAAATAATTCAAGATTTTTCGATAACTGTTTCTGAGGCTGGTTGGATCGCAACTGCCTATATACTTGCAAATGCTGTCTTTGTTCCGATTTGGGGAAAGCTCGGAGACACTATTGGTCGAAAAAAGGTCTATATTTGGGGATTTACTATTTTTATTGTCGGATCTATTCTTGCTGGATTAGCTTGGGATCTTAAGTCAATGATTTTCTTTCGTATTATTCAAGCTATTGCAAGTTCAGCAGATTACCCTACGGCAATGGCCATCCTCACTGTAACATTTAAGGAAGGCAAAGAGCGAGCCGAAGCACTTGGCCTTTGGTCTGCAGCATTTGCTGCTTCTGCTGTTTTGGGTCCTCTTTTAGGCGGCCCACTAATCGATATTTTCGGCTGGCGCTCTGTATTTCTTATCAACCTGCCCATTGGGGTAATTGGTTTAGTAATGGCTTGGCTCTACATAAACGAATCGGTTTCAGAAAAGAAAACAGTTTCTTTTGACGTACTTGGTGCCCTTACTTTGGGAATTGCGCTCTCAGCCTTAGTCTTAGTTCTTGATCAGGGTCTTGATTGGGGATGGACATCACTAAACAGTATTATCTGCTATTTAGCAATGATTGTCTTCACTTATCTGTTTTACAAAATCGAATCTACTCATCCTGAGCCAATTGTCGATCTAAAATTTTTCTCTCACTCTGCATTTGTCAATACACTAATCAACAACTTCGTAGTCTTTATGGGCATGATGGGAGGCATGTTCCTTATTCCAACCTTTGTCCAAATATTTCTTGGCTATGATGCAACTCAGACTGGCTATGTATTCCTTCCAATGGCATTTGGGCTTGTCCTGGCAGCTCCAATGGGTTCAAGGATGATTGGTAAAGTCGAGCCTAAGTATGTTATTGCCGCAAGCACTGCTGTGGCAGCGCTTTCTCTATTTCTTTTCACTTCACTCGATCCGCGCTCACAACCTATCGAGATAATGGTTCCAATGTTCATCATGGCATTTGGTCTAGGTTTTGGAATGCCTCAGCGAACTAACATTATCGCATCCACAGTTCCAAAACACGAAATCGGTTCAGCTTCTTCCACTCTGGCTCTAGTAAGAAACATTGCCGGAGCATTTGGTATTGCAGTTTTTGCAACTATCCTTAAATCCTCGATCGAATGGAATGTTCTGGCTATCTCACAAAATTCAGTTCTTTATGCGTTTGACCCTACAACCTATGCACAATTTGCCGGGCTCATAATTCTCAAGGCTCAGATACTTAGTTATCGAACGGTGTTTCTCTGTAGTGCTATCATAATCGCTATTGGAGCTATACTCGCATTATGGATAAATATCAAGGAAACAAGTCATGGAGAAGAAATATTTGTTGAGTGAAGTTAATCTCTCGAACGCACTTCTTTTACTATTTTTTGAACTGTATTCCAATTTCTCGTTGTGGTGTCTTTTCCAAATTCTTTCTCCATAAATTTCATAAAATCTACTGATTTTCCAGCGTCTTTCTTAACTCTGCTATAAGCTACATTTACTTCTATTTTTAGTATCTCAAAACCTGCACTTTTAGCGTTCTTTTTTATCAGATCTTCCTTATTTTTTGGTTTTTCATTAAGGAACGTTACGTAGTTATGTGCATCTATTGTATTGTCTGATCCAAAAGGATTGTCCTCATCTATTTTTAGGATTTCCTTGTTGCTACAAATAGTTGGGGCTATTTCCAAATCAAAATCTTTACGTATTGCTTGACTTACTGCCTTTGCAACTTTAGTTTTTTCATCTTCATTTGAATCTAGTATTATATTTCCGCTAGCAAGGATTGTAACTATATTTTCAAACCCTGCCTTAGCTAGGCTCTTTGA
>CAZZKB010000017.1:0-6356 GCA_964654575.1 Microcaldota archaeon
CACTAAATTGCCCAAACGATGTTTTTGCAAGCAGCATTCAAAGCGCACTTGCTCAAAATATTAGCGTAGTGATCGCTTCTGGAAATGATTATTTTGGAAGTACACCTGATACTTATGATGGAATAAGCACTCCAGCATGTGTGCCTGGAGTCATATCAGTAGGCTCCACAACAAAGACGGACGGATTTTCAGATTTTGGAGATCGTTCACTTATGCTTGGAGTTTTAGCACCAGGATCTTCGATAACTTCAGTTAATTATCATGGGGGCCATATGACCCTAAGCGGGACATCAATGGCAACGCCTCACGTATCAGCTCTTGCCGCAATATTACACCAAGAATGGCTTCTTCAATATAATCATACTCTAAGTCCAAACGAAACGAAAAATCTCTTGCGATATAGCGGAGTTAAATTGACTGATAGTACTGGAACTGGACTTGATTATTACCGGATAGATGCTTATTCCTCATCTAAAGCAAAAGGAATAGTGCCACAAAATAGCGGCAGTCCGTTTTTTACTACAGACCAAAACCCATCATTGCAATTTAACTTATCTGAAAATCAAAGTCAGAATTTTACCTGGAGCGTAGTCTCCAATTATTCTTCTGGAGGGACTTTTGAATTCTTTGCTATTTTTGAAGACCAGTATAATGATTATTCAGCAAGCCAAAAAGTAAACATAACGCTAGTAGATAATATTCCGCCATCGATAAATATTTGGTCGCCGCAAAATCAGACATACAACCATTCATCAATATCGATAAACATCAGCTCAAATAGCAGTGATTTAGATAGAATTTGGTTCTTTAATGAAACTGGAAATGAGAGCTATAGCAGCGTTGTAAATAGGACATTTAGCGATGGGAGCCACACAATAATTGCATATGCCAACGACACTTCTGGAAACGTAAATTCGACAAATATTTCATTTACAATAGACACACAACCACCATCGATAAGCTTAGATCTACCGATAGATGGATACTTGAACGATTCAAGTTCTAAAAACTTCAACTTTACTGCGACAGATACTCTTTCTAGCACCCTTAACTGCTCGCTCTACATTAATGGAAGCAGAAATAGCACAAACTCATCAGTAGTTAATGGCACAGAAACCAATTTTGCAATTAGTCTAGCTGAAGGAAATTATGCATGGAGCGTTGCGTGTGCAGATTCTGTAGGAAATACAAATTTTAGTCAAAATAGAACGCTCACCGTCGATTTGTCAAGCCCGACAATAAGCCTAGTCTCGCCAGTCAATACAACATATAACTCAAGCCAAATTAGAATCAACATTTCAGCTAGAGACATAACACTCGATAAGACATGGTTTGATAACGAAACAGCAAATGAAACTTATACAACATCTATTTTGAGAAACTATTCAGATGGTGTTCATACATTAATAGCATATGCAAATGATAGCCTTGGAAAAATTAACAGTGCAAATGTTTCCTTTACGATAGATACAACACCTCCGACATTCACTTCGATACAGAACATAACCATTGCCAATGGAACTGCACTGCTAACTCAATTTAGCGCAACTGACCTAAGCGGAGTGGTGAATTGGACATTAAATGACACGACAAATTTTGCGATTAATTCGAGCGGCTACCTTCGAAACAAAACAACCTTGAGTGTACGAAATTATACACTAAACATCTCTGCGATCGATAGCGTTGGAAACATCGCAAGAGAAAGCATATGGGTTCAGGTTCTTCCTAGAGCATCGATAGGACAGATAATAATTAGCCCAGGTGGAGCCACAAATGGAAGCACAATAAACTTGTATATCAATGCAACAAACTTTGATCAACTTTGGGCTTCAATTACTCTTCCAAATGGAAGCGTGGAAAACACAACACTTGCAAACGCTGCTAACACAAGCTTTTCTGACACATCAATATTTGGAATATACAATGTAACGTTCTTTGCTAATGGCAGTACAGGTGACATTACAAATACAACTTCTGCATTTGGAATATATAGACTGGCAACTTTCTTAGTAAATGTAACTACATACAATTCGAGCCCCCTTAATAGTTCATTTTTTGCATACTTAAATGGAGAATTGATAAATAGTAGCAGCTCAGGCATCGGCGTTTTCTCGACTTCTGTCTTTGAGACAAACATAGATGTCAATTTCTCTGCATATTCAAACAGGTTGGGAGTGCAACTAAAATCGATTAATAGTACATCCGAATCTGGAAAAATTCTTGGTCTTGATAATTTGTCTAACCAAAGCAGATATCTTGCAACATATGCAGTAAATAGCAATTATACTTTTAGGAATGCGACAATTAGTATCACATACGATAATCTTAACTATTCAAATGAAACAGCGCTCGTATTTAGTTATTGTAGTAATTGGAACTTTACAAATAGAAGTTGTAGCGGAAGTTGGACAAATATAACATCGAATTTAACTCAGAATACTTCCACCCATTCCTTCTCATATAGAAGTAATAGCCTTGGAGCGTTTGCACTTTCACAAGGCCCATATTGTGGAGACAACATTTGTCAAAATACAGAATCATGCTCAATCTGCTCTATAGATTGTGGTGCTTGTGCGGCAGGTGGAAGTGGCGGTGGAGGTAGTTCTGGGGGCGGTGGAGGAGGCGGAGGCGGCAGCTCTGGTGGTGGCGGAGGGGGAGGTGGCGGTGGAGGCGCCAGTGGTGGAGGAAGTAGCAATAAGCGAAACGCAACACTAGAACACTTAGTTTCGACAACACCAGAATGCAAAGCAGATTCGGATTGTAAATGGGATTCCATATGTCTTGAAGGTAGTTGCAAACAATTGAATGGAGAGTGCGGATACGCTCAAAATCACACTTGGCAGGAATACATTTGTTGCTCGGACTCGATGTGCGCAAAAGATTACTATTGTAATGAACATTCATGCTTGCAGAACATAAGCAAGACGAAACAATATCTAAATCAAATTCAAGGTCAGATTAAAAGTGAAAATATAACAAACAATAGCAGTGTTGAGAACAACTCGACTTGCTGTATTGGTGGAAAGTGCACTCAAATGCCATGCACCACTAGTGCAGAATGGATAATTACAGCAGGAGTTATAGTATCCGGATCGATATTATTGATTGGAAAAATAAAGCCAAAAAAACCTAAAGGCCCTGAAAAAAAGCAGGCGAAAAAGGATGAAAAAACAGCTCAAAAAACACCAAATCAAAATACTGCAATAACTGGATTTGTACTAATAGCACTGCTTTTGTTTAGCACATTAGTGAGGAGTTCGACGGCAACAGTTGAAAACTTACAGCATCCGATATTTTCCTCCTCTTACATAAAATTTTATGATAATATTTCTGAATTCAAATTTAGACTTACAAACCAATATTCAAGTCCGACCACACCATTTAGACTTAGTTTGTATAGTAACATGGACTGGTTTTATCCACAAAATTTCAATTATCTACTTAAGCCAGACGATTATCCAGATCAAAATAGCATGTATTGGAACATACCTTCACTAGATCCTAATGAAACAGTTGAAGTGTCATTTAAGGTGAACCGGACAGTAGGACTTGCCAACGAGATAAATGTCACAACTGATGCTATAGATGAATGGAGCCAAAAATGCAATCAGACAGTGCCCATAGAAAATGTAAGTGTGAGTAATCAAAGCATTTCAAAATTACCAGATAACACAACACTATATTACGAATACCATGATAACCAGAGCGAATCATATTTAGTAAAATTAAACAATTACAAATTATTTGCAGTCTTGGTACTAGACAACAGTACAGATGGATTTCGAATAACAAACGATAGTCTGATCATAAATAGAACAGTAGAAGGATATGTAAATGAAATTGCAAAAAAGCTTCCAAAACCAAACATTAACGTAACAAAACCGATGCATGCGATTGATTATGCGAATAGATCAAAACAAAGTGCAGAAAATGAATGTATGCAATTAACTGGAATGAGCAGATATCCATGCAACGATCGTAAAAGCTGCATGTATGCTTGTACATCAGTCCAAGTATGCGCTGCCATGGAGCAGAGTGGCTGGGACTTTATAGACACACTAAATGATTATAATAAAACAAGAGTTAAGACAAACTCAGTACTTCAAGAGACAATGGATAATGTAGCTAAGTTTGCAAATAAAACACAGTACCAAACTGGAAAGGATGCTCTGCTAAGCTTAGAGAAGCTAAATTTGGCAGAGACAGCGCTAGTGAACCATCCGATATACACATCGTATGGATTCTGTCCCCCGCCTGAATATTCGCTACCGCTACAGCTAGAGGCTAAACGAATAGTTATGGATTATTTAGCAGATTATTGTATTTTCGGCCAGACTGAATCAATATATAACCAAAGCATTCTCTCTGGAAACAGACTTTCGCAAATAGTTACACCAAAAAGAAAGCAGATTCAAACTCAGATAACTAATAGCACCAATGTTACTATCCCTATTCTAAACCAAACTGGAACCAAGGTGATTGTAAAGGATAATTCAGATGGATGGCAAGTGCAGATTGGAATACTAGTAAGCGCAGCACTAGTACTGTTGGCAATATGGAAAGTGAGAAAAAATAATTAATCTTCGATTTTTCCAAATAGATATGATGCCGCAAGGTTAGTTATAAGGAAGAAAGCACACAAAACTGGAACGCTAATACTTATTGGAATGTGAGAACTACCTATGAATAAATAGCGAAGAGATTCGACAGCGTAAGTAAGTGGATCAATGTATGAAAGGTATTGAAGAATTGCAGGTGCTTTTTCAAGGGGAAAGAGTGCACCTGAGAGGAAGAACATAGGCATGACAAGGAAATTCATAATTAGTTGAAAACCTTGCATATCTTCCATTATTGAAGCCATAGCAACTCCAAGAGAAACTAAAGACATCGAAATTAGTGCCATTAATGGAATTGCAGTTAGAATTGAAGTCAGACTAATATGAACTCCTAAGACAAGCACAGAAACTGCAATCATCAAACACCCTTGTATAAGAGCAGTAGTTGCTCCACCAAGCGCCTTTCCGATAACGATGCTTGTTCGACTTACTGGAGCAATCAGCGTTTCCTTAAGGAAACCGAATTGTCGATCCATGATTACTATGCTTCCTGAAAATATTGAGCCAGTAAGAAGAACCATTGCTAAAACTCCTGGTGCAATGAAATCAAGATAACTAACTGAGCCGCCAGAGATTGCTCCATTTAGTCCGCTTCCTAAGACAGCAAGGAAGAGAAATGGAGTTGCAAGACTTGCGATAAGTCGGCTTCTTGAGCGAAAAAAGCGAATAACCTCCCGCTTCCACATCGAATAGATTGCAATTAATTCGTTATGAATTTGAGAATTGTTTGACATTGTGATTACCTCCTGCCCCAGGCTTTTCTTCGTATCCTCATCTGATCTTTAATTGATCCACTCTCTTCTCGAATTGTCTTTCCAGTGTAATGCATGAATACATCATCAAGAGTTGGTTTGTGGAAAGATACCGAATCGATCTGAAGATTGTTTTTTGCTGCAATGGCTGTGAGCTCTACGACTTTGGTTTCGGCGTTTTGAAGCTTGATATTGATTAATCCATCATGAGGAATAACTGCACTGATCCATGAAACCTTTGAAAGAACTTGGACAAGTTTTTCCTGATCTTTTGATTTGATAATAATTACATCTCCGCCAATCGAATCTTTTAGTTTCGCTGGTGTATCAAGAGCAACGATTTTCCCATGATCTATTATAGCAACCCGGTCGCAAAGCATATCCGCTTCATCTAGGTAATGAGTTGTAAGTAGAAGAGTCATATTGTATTCGACTTTGAGCTTTTTGATGTACTCCCAAATATGCTTTCGAGTTTGTGGATCTAGACCAATCGTTGGTTCATCAAGGAAAAGAACTTTTGGTTGGTGTAATAGCCCGCGTGCGATTTCAAGCCTTCTTCGCATACCACCAGAATACGTTTTGACGACATCATTTAGCCGGTCTGATAATTCGACGATCTTTGAAACCTCATCTATTCTAGCCTTGATGTTCTCGCTTGGTATTCCATACATCGAAGCGTGAAGCTCTAAGTTTTCAGCGGCAGTCAGTTCTTCATCAAGTGATGGGTCTTGAAATACTATTCCGATACTAGAGCGAACTTTACCCGGCTCAGATAAGACATCGTACCCACAGACAGATGCTGAACCAGACGTAGGTTTTTTCATTGTTACAAGCATTGAAATTAAAGTTGTTTTTCCAGCGCCATTAGGGCCCAGAAGACCAAATATCTCGCCTTGTGAAACTTCAAGAGAAACATTATCAACTGCTGTAAGCGAACTGAATTTTTTGGTTATATTTTGTATTGAAATTGCCTGCACAAAAACACCAG
>CAZZKB010000017.1:6456-10432 GCA_964654575.1 Microcaldota archaeon
ATTCTTATTTACGACAATGTTCGAGTGAATCCAGCAATTATGACCTATGATTTTGCCCGGCATAACACAGGAGAGCACGCCGAATTTTGTATTGTCGCCAACAAAAGCACCAAGCTTATTTCGACCACAATCCCGCCAGCCCTTAGCAGTTAGCAAAACGATATTGCCACTATCAAAGCGATAGTTAGCAATTTGAGTCCCGGCCCCAAAATTAACATCTTGACCAATAACGCTATCTCCAATGTAGGTCAGATGCTTTGCATTAACATTGTCAAAAAGAATGCTGTTTTTTACGCTCGAGCCTGGACCAATATGACAGTTTGCACCAATTGCACTTGAACCTCGAATGTATGCATTTGGACCTATGACTGAATTGGCTCCAAGATACACGTTACCCTCGACATAGCTGTTGATTATCTTAGCTCCTTTTTCTAAAACAACTTTCCCTTTAATAGTAGAATTTTCAATCTGGCTTGAAGATGATTTTGAATCCATTTTAGAAAGTAAGTATTCGTTTGCCTCTAGCATGTCCCATGGGTGTGCAATGTCCTTCCAGTATCCATCAACAATAACTGCACTTGCTCCAAGAAAGAGATTGACTATCTCGTAATCTCCACGCTCGGATTTTGGAATTGTTGGTATTTCGCTAAACACAGTTGGATCAAACATGTAAACCGAAATGTTTGCTAAGTTAGACCTTGGCTTGCTTGGTTTTTCCTCAAAACCAATAATTTTACCGTTCTTTACTTCTGCAACTCCATAACTAGTTGGATTTTCAACCTGCTTAAGAGCGACAGTTATTCGACCTTTGTGATTTTTTATCACTGATTTGATAAGCGAAGAATCGAGAACGCTATCTCCAGCAAGCACTAAAAAAGGCTCATCGAATTTGCCTTTTGCACAAAGCACTGCACTAGCAGTACCGTTTGAATCTTGAGGCTGCTCGACAAATGATATTTTTAATCCGAGATTGTTTTTAGTAAAGTATTCGACAATCTGCTCCTTTAAGTATCGAACAACAATGACTGCCTCCTTTACCCCTGCTTTTTTAGCCTCTAACAAGAGGTGATGTAGAATCGGCTTGCCTCCAATAGGAACCATGACTTTTGGTCTAGTCGTCGTAAAGGGAAGGAGCCGCTCTCCAGAGCCAGCTGCCATTATGAGCGCTTTCATACAATAGTAGTGGCAAGTGAATGTTTTTAACAAGTTATCCTTAAAGAAAAGATATGCTCGAAAAGGAAAAAATAGAAGAAATAATATCTAATTATAAGAAATTTAAGATAGCTACAATCTGTTCACATTCATCATTGCAGATCTTTAAAGGCGCACGCGAAGAGGGAATAAAGACAATTGGGATAGTGAAGAAAGATAAGAGAAAACTCTACGAATCATTTCCTCTTGGCAGACCAGACGAATTTATCGAAGTAGATGATTACCGAGACGTTCCAGTTGATGAACTAGTTGATGAGGAATCAATAGTTATTCCTCATGGTTCATTTGTCGAATATGTAGGAGAAAAATTCGATGATTTGGAAGTTCCGATTTATGGAAATCGAAATAGCATAGTCTGGGAGAGAAGCCGGGACAAGATGATGAGTTGGATGAAAAAAGCCGGCATAAAGACTCCTCGAATATATGATAGTCCAGATGATATAGATGGACCAGTTATGGTCAAATTCCCTGGAGCCAAGGGCGGACGAGGATATATGATAGTTCGTTCAAGTGACGAATTTTACAAGCAAGTCAAAGAAGGAACAGAATGCATGATCCAAGAGTTTCTCGTAGGTGTTCGAGCCTATCCACATTATTTCTTTAGCCCATTTGGAAATTCAGGATACGAAACTAAAAATGGAAGAATACAGATATTGGGCGTTGACAGACGAGTTGAAAGCAGCGCTGATGAAATTGCTCGAGCTGTTTCAGCAGGAATGAGCCCACAAATGGCATTTACAGTAATTGGAAATGAGCCACTAGTCCTTCGAGAATCATTACTTTCAGACTATATGGAAATTGGAAAAAGAATTAGCGACACTTCATTTGATCTCTTTAGCGGATTAATTGGGCCATATTGTGTTGAGACAATAATTACTGAAAACTTGGAGATATACGCCTTTGAAATAAGTGCGCGTATTGTGGCCGGAACAAACGTTTTCCCAGATGGCTCACCATATTCAACATATTACTTTGATGAACCGGTTAGTGCTGGAAGAAGAATTGCAAAGGAATTAAAGTTGGCTCAGAAAAAGAAACAACTTGAAAAGATTATTTATTAGCTGGTCAATATGGAAGAGAAGCACGTACCACGACACATTGCAATTATTCCCGACGGAAATCGCAGATGGGCTACTGAAAAAGGCATTTCAAAGCAAGAAGGGTATGCTACAGGCATTCGTAAAATTGGAGATGTCCTTAAGTGGTGCAAGGAATTTGATGTTCAGATGCTCACAATGTGGGGTTTTTCCACAGATAACTTCAAGAGAGACAAAGAAGAAATAGGCGGACTTTTCGAATTGTTCAAGGAAAACCTAAAGAAAGCAATAGAATCCGATGACAAAAATAAGAGCGAATTGAAAGTTCGGTTCTTTGGTCGAACAGCTCTTTTTCCCCGCGAAATACAAGAAATGATAAAACGAGCTGAGCAGGTTAGTGGAAATAATAGTAAGTATCAGCTGAATCTTTTACTTTCTTATGGTGGACGAGAAGAAATAGTTGACGCGATAAATCAAATTATTAAAGAAGGAGTAAAGGAAGTAGATGAGAAGAGTGTCAGCGATCATATGTACACTAAAGGATTGCCAGATCCGGATTTGATAATACGAACTTCTGGCGAGCAGCGATTATCTGGACTTCTGCCTTGGCAGAGCTGTTACAGTGAATTTTATTTTTCCAAGAAATTGTGGCCTGATTTTTCAAAAGAAGATTTTGCAGATGCGATTAATGAGTATGAGAGAAGGACTAGAAGATTTGGTAAATGATTATTTGCTCTTCTTTGCAATTTGAAGAACTACCAGAGCGTTTGTTGCTATATATAGCATAATGATTGGAACTAAAAAGAATAAACGCTTCTGAAGATTTGGTTCAAATGCCATTAGAAGAATAAACCCGAACATTCCTGCAGTAGTTAAAAAATCAGGACGAATATTATTGAGAAAATTAAGCTTCATTATGAAAGATATTGAATGGAGAATTTTTATTACCGCGGAAATCACGTGGGCTGAGAAAAGGACTAATTTTGGAAATTTGTTAGAGTAGATTATGAATACATTTGAACCTGAATTGATAGGAATAATTATGGGAGATGGTAATCTTTGGACAAATAACAGAAAATACGAGATAACAATAACTGGAAATCCAAAGGATAAGGACTATTTAGACAAAATAAATAATGAAATGTTGAATATGAACTTTAATCCATATTATAGGAAAAGAGGGAGGGGATTAAGGCTTACAGTATATTCAAAGCGGCTGTTTGAGCATTTAACAAAAACAATTGGATTAAAACACGGAAAAGAAAAGAACACAACTCACATACCAAATAAAATATTAGAAAATAGAGAAAGTCAAATAAGTTTTGTAAGAGGACTGTTTGACACGGACGGTTCTGTTTTTACAAGTAATAAAGGTGGGATACAGAATTATCCGACAATAGAAATAACTAATGAGAACAAACTATTGTTAGATGACGTTAAAGATATACTGTGTCAAGAGGGATTTAGAGTGAACATGAGAAAATCAAATTCTAATACATATAAATTAGCAATGGCAGGATACAAAATGATTGACATGTGGAAAAGAAAGATAGGATCTAGCCATCCGCGAAAAGAAGCCAAAATCGACACTATTCTTAAACGTTATTGCTAAATATATTCTTGTTTATGCCGCAGTAGCTCAGTGGGAGAGCACTCCAGGTTCTTTTTATTCGTAAAAAGATCCGGTGAAGCTGAAGCCCAATGAGTGAAAAGTTTTGATTAACTTT
>CAZZKB010000018.1:0-10309 GCA_964654575.1 Microcaldota archaeon
TGGCCCATCATAACCATAGGCAAACAAGTATGGCAAGAAGCCCATGTGATCCATATGGCCGTGACTTATTACGACAGCATCAAGGTCGCTAATTGGGAAACCCTTCATATTGAGGTACGGATATGCTTTTGTGGGGTCTCCAGTTGCTGGGTTAACTCCACAATCTATTAGGACTTTACTGTGTGGTGTTTGAACTAATAAGCACGATCGGCCTACTTCTCTAAATCCACCAAGAGCCATTACTCTTATCCAATCTCCTGCTGGCGTTGGCTGGCAAATCTTTTTGCCTATTCCAGTTAGGAACTTCTTTCGTTCTTCAGCTTCAAGGGCAAATATTTTTCTTACTCCATCTAGTGTTGCGCTTGGCATTGTTGGGGCTCTTACTGCAACTGGTGCCCAGCCTGTTCGAAGCATTATCTCCTTTAGTGTCATACCTCCCTTTCCGATGATAAGTCCAGGCTTTATTGCTTCGATATGAACTTCGCACATTTCAGGTATGAACGTTATTCCCTTTACCTCTGCTTCTGCTGGAAGCAATCCTTGTATTGCCTGTTTTGCTTCGTCAATATTTGTAAGTGCGCTTGGGTCGACCCTAACAACTACTTTCTTTTTTAATGCGCTTGCCAAATCTTTGATAAGTCGATCGTTTGCATAGAATGCCTTTATGTTTTTTATATATACTACTGTTGCAAGTCCTTCTGGCTCAACCTTTGTCAATTCACATTCGGCTGGCATAATTTCAGTTATTCTTTTTATTATATCTTTGTAGTGCAAAATATCACCTTTTAGTAAATATCATAATTTGAATAAAAAATTGGAAATTTTAACAAAATTAAATAAAAATCAAAATATTATTTCTCTCTGTATTGTGTCTTTTTATCTATGAGTTTAGTATTTTCTTTATCTCTTCCTTATCATATCGTCTAAACCCATTTTTAGTTATCGTAACTAAGTCTACTCTCTCACCGCTTGCAGCATCTCTCTTCATTGCAGCACTTACTGCCTTAGCAGCTATCACTAAATTGCTATCAATGTCTTTCTCTTCTTTGTAGTATTCTTCAAGAACACCAAAAGCTATTGGAGATCCACTTCCAGTTGAGGTTACTTTCTCTTCTGTTATTCCGCCAAGCATGTCTATTGAGAATACTCTTGGTCGCTCATCTACTCCACCTACTATTAATTGAACCCAGAATGGGTAGAATTTGTATTGGGTTAATATTGTTGCTAGAAGGGTTGCTGCTGCTTCGACAGTTATTGGTTTTTCATGCTTTATCTCATATAATCTCAATTCTGCCTGCATCCATCTAACTAATGTTTGAGCGTCTCCAACACTTCCTGCAATTGTCATTGCAATGTTGTCGCTTATTTGATATATTTTATCAATATCTTTACTTGCGATGAGGTAACCCATTGTTGCACGTCGGTCACTTGCAAGAACTACTCCGTCCTTACATACCATTCCTACTGTTGTAGTTCCGGTTTTTCTTCCTTGTGCCTTTGCGTCCTTCATCAATTCGGTCTGCATTTCGCTTTCCATGTTAATCACGTTGGGAGAATAAGTTGTATCCTTATCTCTCTAAGAGCATTTATAAACCTCTCTATCAGTTTATCTTCAAAAGTGTAACCTCAAATACAAGATTTTTACCTGCTAGTTCCTGGTTTGTGTCGATCGTAATTGTATTGTTTGTTTTGTTTAACACTTTGAGGGGTCCAACTACTCCTGTTTCTGGGTTTGGTACATGATACGTTTGATTTTCGTTTAAGTTGAATTCTATTGTTGCTGTAAGGTTGTTTACCGAAATTACCTTTTGCGGTATCCCATTTGTCTCAAATTCTTGGCCTCTTGTTAAAACGTAAAATATTGTGACGTTTTCCTGATTCATATCTTTAATAAAGACCGAGCCGTATGGTGTTCTAAAACTTGTACCATTTGATATGTTTGTTATTCCTCGTGAGTCAAAATAACTTCTAGGTATGTCTTCTTCCAGACTCTTATTGTAGTATCTGTCAGTTGTAATGACATTTTTTTGACTCCAGTTTCCGTAGCCTAGGGTTGGGTCTACTATGAATTTTCTTGTCTCATTAACTGTCATACCAAGTGTGTTTAGTACAAATCCTTTGATTATATTACCGTTTAAGTCCATGTGGTATACTAACGGTTGGTAAGTTGGTCTCTTTAATCCTGAAACATTTCCTAAGGTTGCGTTTGTTGTATCGATAACTTTTCCATCTACCCACAAAGTGTAAAGTACGGTTGCCGTGTCATTCATCTGCAATTCTGCGTGTGTAGGTTGTGTAATTGTTATTACACTATTATTTTGTGGTGTAGTGCTCAAATTTGAACTTACATTGTTTGTTGGTTGTTGATTGATGCAACCAAAAAGAACTATCAATACCATCAGGCTTATTATCAGGATTTTTTTCATTTTCTCATCTCATATTTTATATTTGGGGTCACGGAGATTTGAACTCCGACATGCACGTTTCGCGGCTTTGGCGCTAAGACCCTACTTAGAAGAGGATTCCCGACTCTCACTTCGTTCGAGAGTCGCTAAACCCCTCACTTCGTTCGGGTTTTAGCTAGATCTGGAGCGTGCCGCGCTGCCTGGTTACGCCATGACCCCGCCGAGCGATCTTTAGATCGCGAAGGCTTCGAGCGATCTTTAGCAAGTCGACCTTTAGGTCGACGAAGCTGCGCAGGGCTTAAGTCCTGCTTGAGAGATCGCAAAATCTAGCGCAGGTTACTCCTGCCGTAGGGTCGTAAGTTAATCGTTTTGTGCATGCTGCATTTTCAGACAGTTTGCTAGAGACACAGTTTGGTCTCTAGGGCTTTATACCAAATTTGATTACTTCTAACTTATTTAAATGGGTTTGCAATTTCTCAAAAAGCGACAGTAATAAAAGTCTGCTAATTATTAATCATCAGATATGAGCGCAACTGATATTTTTAGACAAACTGCTTCTGAACACAAATCCATACTATGTTTTGGTATTGATCCGGATCTATTTCGAATTAATGCTTATTCTCCTTCTGACGGTCAGACAAATAGACAAATTATCTTAGGATACTTCGAACCTATTGTAGATCTACTATTAGAAGAACACTCAGTCTCTGCTCTAAAACCAAACTATGCATATTTTGCTCAGTATGGCTTTGATGGTCTTCATGCACTAAAAGATTTAATCGAGAGGTACAAAAATCGCGTTCCAATTATCTTCGATGGTAAACGTGGGGACATCGGCAAGACATGCGAAGCATACTCAAAGGAAATGTATGATTTTTGGGATGCCGATGCAGTTACTATCAGTCCATATATGGGACAGGATTCAATCGCACCATTTCTACGTGAAAATCGTCTTGTTTACGTGCTTTGTAAAACATCGAATCCAAGTTCATCTGATTTTCAAGAATTAAAGTCAGGTCGTGAAAAACTCTACGAGAAGGTTGCCAAAAAGGCTATGGAATGGGACTGCGGGCTTGTTGTTGGGGCAACAAGTGACTCGATAAAGAAAATTGTCAAGATCACTAAAGGAAATACTCCATTTCTTATTCCCGGTGTTGGTTCGCAAGGGGGAGATTTGGATATGGTCATGAAGGCAATCTCAAAAAATCCGCTTATTCACCGTATTAATGCAAGTTCATCAATTGCATATGCTTATCAGAAATCTGATCTTGAGCCTTCTAAAGCAGCTTTAATCGAAGCAGAAAAATTGAATGAAACTATAAGAAAATATTTGTGAAGTTAAAGCCAAAGTCTAAATATTTTTACTGATTTTCATCATTATGAAGCTTTTCTCGCCGCCTAAGAATTCTCACAAAGGTCAAAACGGCAAGTTGCTTATTATTGGGGGAAGCAAAAAATACCACGGAGCTCCAAAATTTTCAATTCTTGCTGCAAGAAGATTTGTTGATTTGATTTATTTTTACCCAGCCGAAAAAGATCCGGATTTAATCAGTGAAGTAAAGAAAATTCCAGAAGTTATTGTTATTGATAAAGTCGAACTTCTCGAGCGGATTTCAAGTTGCGATTGTGTGCTTTTTGGAATTGGTCTTGACAAAGCTATTCCAAATGGCAGTGCTTTACTAAAGGCAATCATAAAGAAGTCAAAAAAACTCGTTATCGATGGCGATGGACTAAAGAGGATAAAGAACAAAATTCCAAAAGGTTCGATAATTACTCCGCATGAAGCCGAGTTTGAAATGCTCTTTGGTATTGAGGGAACAAAAGAAAATGTGCAAAAAATGGCCAAATCAAACAATTTCATAATACTCAAAAAAGGTCCAGTTGATTCCATTTCAAATGGCAAAAAGACTTTAGAAAATAAAATTCACAATCAAGGGATGACTAAGGGAGGAACTGGGGATGTTCTTTCTGGTTTAGTTGCTGCACTTGCTTGTAAAAACGATAATTTTGCCTCTGCCTATCAAGGAGCTAGGATTTGTGGGCGAGCGGGTAACTTATGCAAAAAAGAATTCGGCTATAATTTTTCTGCAAGTGATCTAGCTGATAAGTTAGCAATTGCAGCAAAACGTAAAGGAGCCAATAAATAATTTTTCAACAATTTACTATTTATGAAAAATTCTAAATGTTGTCCAGGTCATAGTTCTAGTAAAGGTTCTTGCGGAAATCCAGATACTCCAGACTCGTCGATAAATAAGCGACATCATGAGAAAATGGCTACTGGTTATTCTGATGGTTACGAGCCTCTTGAAGCGCTCGACCTATCAAAAGTCAAAACTGTTAATGATTTAGTTACAAGAATGAACAAATGTTCATTTGGTGCTCGAAATGTCGGTGAAGCAGCCGATGTTCTTGAAAAAATGGTTCGAGATAAGGATTGCTTTAAGGTGCTTACTCTTTCAGGAGCAATGACTGCTGCAAAAATGGGACTAGTCATTTGTGATATGATTGATGACGGGTTTATCGATGCGGTTGTTAGTACAGGTGCATTGATGGCTCACGGATTTGTTGAAGCCGCCGGCATGCGACACTTTAAGTACAGTTGGAATATGGATGATGAAGAATTGTATGAAAAGGGTTATGATCGAATTTACGATACTCTTGAATTAGAGGGCAATTTAGACGAAGTTGCAGAGATTGTCAATAAGGTTTTGGATACAGCCGACTCAAAAGAAACTCTTTGCAGCTTTAGGATAAATCAGATGCTTGGTCAGTATTTAGTCAAAAATACTCAAGGTAGGGGTATTCTCAAGTCAGCTTATGAAAAGAAAGTCCCAGTTTACATTCCTGCATTTACTGACAGTGAAGTTGGGCTTGATGTTGCTCTTCATAATCGAAGAAGAAAAATGGATGGGAAGCCAACTCTTAATTTTAACCCATTCCTTGACTTAGAAGATTTCACAGAACGAGTTCGACAAGCTAAGAAAATCGGAATATTTACTATCGGTGGTGGAGTTCCACGAAATTGGGCTCAACAAGGAGCCTGCTATTTGGATTTGATTAATTCAAGAATTGGTTCAGGTGGAGATTTCAAACGATATAATTATGCAGTTAGAATTTGTCCAGAACCAGTTCATTGGGGCGGACTTTCGGGTTGTAACTACTCAGAGCCGGTTAGTTGGGGTAAGATTGTTCCAAAATCTGAAGGCGGTCAGTACGTCGAAGTTTTCGATGATGCTACTATCGCCTGGCCATTGATTATCAAGGCAGTTCAAGAGAGATTGGGAGCTAAGAGATAAAGCATATGTTTTTATTTTTCTAATATCTTCTCTTACTTATGAAAGTTAATGATTTATCTGATTTCAGCTTTGATGATCCTGAATCACTTTATTCCAACATCGGTTTCCAGGCAACTCATCTCTCTCGTGCGATTTCGATTATCAAAGAGATGAAAAAACAAAAAGCTACTGTTTTTTTGACATTCACCTCCAACCTAGTCGCCTCTGGTCTTAGGGGTATATTCACCGAAATGTGCAAGAGAAAGTTTGTCGACTGCATTATCACTGCTGGTGGTTCGATCGATCATGATATCATTAAATCTGCCATTCCCTACGAACTTGGAGAGTTTGTAATGGACGACTCTAAGCTACACAAAAAAGGTACAAATCGACTTGGAAACATTCTCGTATCTAACAAATGCTATGCTTACTTAGAAGAATTCATACACGAGACATTTGAAGAGCTTTATGAAAAAGATAAGGTTGTTTCTCCATCGGAGATAATTCGTAAAGCCGGTGAAAAAACAAAACCAGACTCATTTCTTTATTGGGCTACAAAAAACAACATTCCTGTATTTTGCCCTGGCATAACTGACTCTGCAATCGGTCTGCAAACTTACTTCTACAAGCAGAGAAGAAAAGATTTTGCAATTGATGTAACAAAAGATATGAACAAACTTGCTTCATTTGCACTTAATTCAGAAAAGACTGGTGGTATTATTTTAGGCGGCGGAATTTCAAAACATCATGCTATTGGTGTCAATTTGCTTAAGGGCGGATTTAACTACGCTGTCTATGTGACGACTGCCTCGCCTTGGGATGGGTCTCTTTCTGGAGCAAGAACAAATGAGGGGATCTCTTGGGGTAAAATTAATGAATCTGCAAACCACGTTACTGTTGATTGTGATGCCACGATCGCATTTCCACTTATTATGTCTCCACTGCTGAGGAAATAGTATGCAATTTGATTTTATTTTGTGGGGGTTACTTTCAATTTTTTGCGGCTTTCTAGTCAAAGCTGTTGATCACCTAGAAGATGAGAGGAAATCAAAATCGCCTGCTAAGTACTTTGCTGCAATTATTTATGGTCTTTTGATTGGTCTGATCATAACTTACTCTCCATTTTCACTAGTATTTATTGCAGCATTTTTAGCTCAATTTGCCTCAAGTAAAGTAGATAATTATTCTCATCTTTTAGGTTGCCTAGTTGCAATTATCTGTATTATCTTGCTTTGGAATGGTTCATTACTTGTATTGATGTCTAATAATCTGACCTTGTTTATCGCACTACTATTCTTTGGAATTGCAGATGAACTCTCTGAGAAGTTAAATGTCAAGTCAATCTCAGATTACATTAAATATCGTCCATTTCTAAAATTCGGTTCGCTGGTAGTATCACTATTCTCTTCACTAAACTACTTTATCGGGATAATCTCATTTGATTTTGGCTATGAGCTGTTTATCTATATCTCACAAAACAAAAAAATCTCAAAAAAAGCTACAAAACGTTAGGGGATTTAGCGAGCAAAATATCCGCGAAGGCTTTAATATCAATAAATGCTAAATGATATTATGGATGGGGAATTGGATCTAGCGCTAAAGTATCCATTTCTTGAGGCGGCAAAGAGGGCAATAGAAGGTGTCGAATTAAACGACTCTATGATTGAACTGGCAACCATTCGAATAATAAGCGGGATAAAAGGCGATTCAAGTCCAAAAATCGTGCTTCATTCGGATGAAAAAGTTGTTCAAATCGCTACTTTCGCAGCTGCAAGAATGATACTTGGTGCGCTAAGAAACAGCAATGTTACAAATCGCTTTGCAGTTTCAGAATCAAAAAACATGAGGTCTTTTCTTGACCGAGAAGATGAGGCAACGGTAGATAAAATTGCCTCATTTTTTGGCATATCTCCAAAGGACTCTGGCAAAAGTATTACTCTTGATCTTCCAACTTATCTAAAATACAGTCCAAGATCAATAGATTACCGGATTATCAATCGACGACTTATCAATGGCATGGTCGAAATTAAGCCTTCTGAAAAAAGGCGTTTGCTTGAAGAAGCAATTCGAAAGCACATCGAGCGCATTCCACTAGTAAAAGATCCCCCGCCATCATTAATCGAGGCAGGTAAAAAGATCCTTGAATCTATGCCAAGTGCGCAAGTTACAATAAAAGTCAACCCTGGAGACTATCCTCCGTGCATCATGCGACTTTTAGATGAGGCAAAGAAGCATCAGAACCTAAACCATCAAGCCCGATATTTCCTAGCAACTTATCTAACTACTATTGGTCTGAGCGAAGATCAAATAACTAAAATTTATTCTGACTTGCCTGATTTTAACGAAAAGATAACTCGTTATCAGCTTGGTCACATAAAAAAGAAGGCGTACTCTGTTGCATCCTGCTCGACAGTAATGACTTATGGTCTTTGTTGTGCAGTTTGCAACATTAACACTCCAATCCGCTGGCATAACCTTGCACAAAGTAAAAAAGAGGAGATTCAAAAATGGAAGAAAGAGACTTCATAATTTCAGCATTTGCAGAATATTATCAAAACGCTGCATTTGACATTGCTTCGATCGAGCAGCGCGAATTTGGTATTGGTAACATTAAGAAGATCGATGCAAGACACCTCAATTTCGCTTCAATTCCTGATTTTAGGCGATACCTTCTAGCTAATACTCCGCGTTTCGTTTCTCATTCCATTTCTTACTACGAGTTTCCCTCAGCAACTCCAATGGATCGAAAGAAGTGGAAGGCTGCAGATTTAGTTTTTGATTTGGATATTCATGCTGAGGGAAAATATGGGGCTTATGAAAAGCTACTTGCAGTAAAGCAGGATGCAAGTCGTCTTTTGAATGATTTTATAATAAATGATTTTGGGCTTCACAAGAGTCAGATTCTTACTGCATTTTCCGGTAATCGTGGCTACCACATACACATTCGAAATGAAAAGTTTGCAAGCCTAGGAAGCGATGAGCGACGTGAATTAGTCGACTATGTAATGGGTCGAGGACTTGATTATCTGCAATTTTTCTCCTTTGGCGAAAATAAAAAATTATTGGGTCCTAGTCCAAATGAGGGTGGGTATCGTGGTCGTTTTGCAAGGGCTGCTATACACACTATCAATCAAGAACCTAACTCGATTTCTAGGAAATTTACGGATCAAAAGAGTCGAGATTCTTTCATTGCTGGAATCAATGATGGGAATTGGAGCAGAACTACTCTGGATCTAAAGGAACTTCCAACTCGATTTAAGGCAGTTGCTGCTTCTCTACCGATTAGTAGTGTTGATACTGATGCTGGCGTAACGCAAGATCTGAGTAAATTGATTCGTGTGCCTAACACAATTCATGGTGACACTGGTTTTATTGCTAAAATCACTTCTGATCTTGATTCGTTTGAGCCATTTAGAGATGCTCTAATTCAAACAGATCAAGAAATCGAAATAGAATTTATGGAAGATGTTCCATCTCTTCCATTTTTTGGTCAGTCTTCTGAAAGCTACAAGAAAGGTTCTATTGCAAAAGTTAATCGATCAGTTGGAATTTTCTTTGTTCTAAAAGGCAGTGCTAAAGTTAAAATGAAATAATATCTTCAAAAATAATAAAATCGCTAATGTGACTTAAATTTAAAATTAATAAAAAGTTAAAAATTATTTTTTAGTCTCATCTTTCTTTGAGAGCTGAATTCGTGGTGGAATCAATGGAGCTGTTAATCCGAGTACTCGTGCTAAAAGAGTTCCATTTGCACTTCCACTGTAATTTACTGCGCTAAGAATTGTCTCAGCATATACATCTGGGATTTTCTTTGTTTTCTTCCATCCCTCTACCACTTCGGAAGTTAATTTGCCTTCTTCTTTTGTTACTAAAACTCCCTTTATTTTTAATACTCCGAAGTTGTCTTCGTAATTTGCAGTATAAACGTATGTTACTTCCAAATTTTCGCCAACCAAAACTACATCTTCAAGGTTTATTCCGATGTTCAAGCCCTTAAGGGTGCCTTTTGGATTTTTGGTTCCGCTAAATTCCAATATTCTTTCTCCTACTATCATTTGTTTCTCCTCCTATACAAAAATTTTTGCATTTAAGTGTTAATTATTTTCTATACTTATCTGCAGAGTATTAAAAAGCTACTTATGGTCTGGAAAATCAGTTTTCTGGGGGTTGAATAGAGGCTTGAACTACTTTAAGTTTTCTTCGAATTCTTCTTGAATACGTTTGGACGTATTTACTTCTTCTAACATTGTATTTTTCAGTATGAATACGCTGTCGGTTAATTGTTTGATTGCCGCTCTTATCGTGCTTCTGTTGTTGTGCTCCACTTCGTCTACTGTTTTGTGCTTTTCTTCGGCTGACTGTAGTAGTTTCTAAGTGTACTGTTACTCTCCTATTTTGTATTGGTTCAATTCCGCTACTGTGTACTTGGCAGTTCGAATTCGCTATTGCTGCTGTATTTGCTACTCCAATATTTGCAATTGCATATCCAACTGAGCCACTATTTTCGCTTGCCCCAACAGCATTTACGTTCAACCCTTCTTCCTCAGATGTGGGGGTATTTACAACTGCTGCAACTGTAGGAGTTGCTTTACCATCATCTGTTTTAGATTGAGCTGCTTGAGCCAAGTT
>CAZZKB010000019.1:0-10152 GCA_964654575.1 Microcaldota archaeon
GATTACACGTCGTTTTAGTTCTTCTTTATTTGTAAAATCCCAAGAGTCGATTTGTCGCAGACGATTTTGATATTTTCGGTAAGCCTTGATTGCTGCTGAATATGAATCGCGAATATGTGGGTCATCGATCGAGTGACCAATCTCTTTTTTCTCGATTTTTGACATGCTTTGATTAGGGAAGAAAAGTTTGACATTAAGCCTTGCGGAAACTTTAGTAACAAAATGAGATGGTGGGGAAGTATCAGAAGCAACTAAAACTGGAACTCCGACTTTGGAAATAACTTCAATAACTTTTTCACTGCTTGCCCCCTTAAGGGTGCCACTTGAGATCAGATTACCTGATAAATCAAGTATCGCATAGCCAACATGAATGCCAGCATCAAGACCGACAATAATGTATCGATTGATCATGTCAAGATAAGAATAAGAAAAAATTAAATGAAATTACTTTCTGTTTTTACTGCCCATTAGATAGTAAGCAATTGCACCGATTATGACTAGCAGCAAAATAATCATCAGCCAAAAGCCAAATCCGCTATCAGATGGTGCTGTCTGTGGTGCTGATTCTGCTGGCGCAGGTGTTGGCGCAGTTGCAGAGACACCCAAATTCTGCAATACTTCACCGTTTCTTACTAGAGCAAGGCTGTATTGACCTGCAACTGAAAGTGGCAGGCTTACTTGACCATTCTGGACAGGCAAGACAACTACTCTGCCATCAGGGCTAGTTGCACTAATTGAGCAATCATCACAGTTACTTACAGTAAATGTTGCACTACTTCCTACTTGGCCTGATGAGGGACCATTGAATGTTGGTGCAACTGGATTGACTGGAACTGATGGTGTTGATGGAACTGCTGGAACAGTTGTATTGACAACAGGTGCTGGAGTCGTTGTATTTACTACAGGTGTTGGTACTGTCGTATTGATTGGTGTTGGAACTGGAGGCACCACCGGTGGAACTGGAGTGCTTATTGTAGTGTCGTTTGTTACTACAGTACCAGCACAAGTGCAGTCATTTAGTGTGTAGACTGAATCAGTTGGTGCATAACCATCCTTGCTTGCGTAGATGTGTGCATTTTGCCCACATGCACTAAACAACGCATGATCACTTGAATCTGTTGTTCCGCTAAAGATTGATGCACCGGAATTGTCATCAATCACTTTGATTGACACTGAATTTGTACTAGTTGTGATTGTGTTATTTGTGCATTGCATATCTAATGAAACAGAAAGCCTTGGAGTAGTGTGACTTGATGAATCAGAAGACCCAGTACCAGTAAAAACTATAGATGAAGAGTTTACTGAATTGCCTGCTAAATCAACACAGCGTACAAAACCAGTATGTTGACCTGGGAGTAGTCCAGTTGCGTAGATCGTAGTATCAAAATTATTTAGAGAAGATGGATTGTTTGCAACTGTTGAATTCCCAACAATAACACTACAATTTAGGTATGGAGATAGCGAATCCGAAGCATTGAATACAAAAGGCACACTAAATGTAGATCCAACAAAGCTAGAATGATTGGTCGGAGAAATTAACTCTATCGAAGGAGGAAGTGGATCGACAGTTAGATAATTTACAATTGTACAATTACTAGAAGGAAGTAAATCAGAATAACATGCTGAGTAATTGTAAATACCATAAGAAAGTAACGGGGCAGGTGGAAGTTGGAAATTGAAACTCGACGCACCTAGCCGATAAAGACCTGCAAAATAGTGCATTTCTGCCTCGTTGGCAGATAGTGATCGATTGTAGATTCGAACATCATCAATTTTACCCTTAAACCATCTTTCGTTATTACCAAACCAATTGCCAATACGCAAGCGAGTGTTTGGATTTGCAACATAATTTATTGAGCCAGATCCGCTGGCAGTAACAGCAGTATTACCATTTACATAAATAACCGCAGTTGATCCATTCCAAGTAGCTACAACATGAACCCAGTGTCCATAAACTTGAGCACTTGGAGAGCTACCATCATTGTAAGCATCGACTACATTTGCACCAGCAAAATCTTTCAATCGTAATCTAAAAGTTCCAATGCCAGAACCGATATCAGTGTGATAAATAAGGGCATACGATTCACCAGAACCGTCTGGTGGGCCGCCGGCTCCAGTTCCAACACCATAAGAGACTATCGTATTTCTAACCCCGGCAGATGGATCAACATAAACCCATGACTCAATAGATAGATTTTGTATTTCTAAGCTTGATGATTGTGTATCATTGAAAGAATCGTTCACTCCATCATAAGTGAATGCTCCGCCATTGTGACCAGAGTTGGACCACGCAGGACAAGAAACATCAGAGCAAGACAGATTATTAGAATAAAGACTTGAATCGGAAACAAATGAATCTGATTCACCAAGACTTGAGATATTATCAAAATCATACGATGCAACAAGAGTTGAATCGTAATAAGTATAGCCAACATTAGACAAATTAAAAGTAAATGAAGTAAGAGAACTTGGAGAAACAGAAACATTTACCGATAGATTACCGTTAGAAGTAAATGAGCCGTTTTGTAAAGTTGGACTGACAAATCCAATAGAGCAAAAACCTAATGTGACCAAACTTAATAGCACAAGCAGTGCGAATATGAATTTCATGGGCTAAAGAACAACAATAAGATTTATTAAACAAATTTTTTGTTAAAAAGTGTTTTTAAAAGAGATAAAAATTTTGAAAAGTTAAATTACTACAAATAATCGTCGCGAGTGTTGCTCTCAGCAGTTTTGTCAATTTGAGACTGCATTTGAACATCCTGCAATTGTGTTGAAACATCTCGCAATTTCATACTGATCTTGTTGAATTCGTCATTTAATTTTTCAACTGCTTTTCTTGTTGAGTCGATTCTTTTGTTGAGTTCAACAATTGCAGATTCTTTAGTAGTACTAACTAAATAGCCTCCGCCAACTGGAAGAAGTACTTTGGTGTCAGTAATGCTTGCTTTAATAAGTACGCCACCGCCGATAGGAACTAGAGAGTTGCTCTTTTCTAAAGATTCCGCAGACTTAAGAGCATTTGATAGGTCAAGTGCAGTAAGACTAACTCGCTCAGTCTCACGCTTTAGCATGTTTATCTGCTCGCGATAGACTGCCATTTCATATGAAAGCTGACTTTGAGCCTCAGCAAGAGATGCCATATGGATCACTCAGCCTTTTTCTTGTGAACCTTTTCAATCTTTACTTTGTCTCGGCTAACACCATTTTGTGAACCAAGAAGCGAATATGCAAGCTGCTTTGCAGCATTTTCTGATTCTGCTTCAACTTCTTTTGTAAATGATCGTACTGATTTTCCGAGTCTTACACTTCCGCTAACTTCGAACTTCATAATTTCACCTTATTAAGCCAAGAGCCTCTTCAACTCGTCCTAATTCGAACGAGGTTGTTGATTCTCCGGCAATATAACCATGCGAATTTACTACAACGCCATAAGAAACAAAACCGGCACCCGTATTTACAGTACCTTTGTTGCCAGGCAATTTTAATATTTGCTTCAGGTTTTCCATATCTTCAAATGAGGCTTTGTAGTGAGCTAAAAACCCACCGTTTGTAAGTATGCAAACGCTGCCTAAAGTCGTGTATCCAGCAATGCTAGTCGCAACAAGTTCAACACCAAGTGCATCTTCCATTTCCTTAACAGATTCTCTTGGAAGATGAGGATTAACTAAGCCAATCTTGTCGTTGACAGCAATGTTGTTTCCATGTGCATTGTTCTTTTCTGATGAGACAAAAACATTAAGCCCTGCAGCCTTTAGTGCTGCAAGTTCTTGCTCACTTGTGACGTTTGGTACAACAATACCATTTTTATTCATCACAAGATAAACTCCCAAAAGATTTGACTGTGCAACGGAAAAACGCACAACATTAGTCTTGAGTGCAAGCTTAACTTTCTCTTCCAACTTATCCATGGCATCTACTGGCAGAAGCGAGACGCTGTCGCTAGATTTGATAAACATCCCAAGCCAGGGGTTGCCAAAGTAGGAAGAGCGCTCCATTTATTTTTTCTCCGTCTTCTTTGTAGAAGGAGCAGGCTTCTTCGATTCCTCAACAGCCTTTACTGCTGGCTTTGGAGTCTCGACTTTTATCTCTTCCTTCTTGACTTCTTCTTTCTTAGCCTCTTCTTTCTTTGGAGCTTCGGTTGCTTTTTCAGTTTTCTTATCTTCAACCTTCTCATCAGAAAGATAAACATTAACTAAGGCACCATCTTTGATGATTCGAACCTTAACTCGTCGAGGTGGCTTTTTGATGCTGCGCATCCATAAGTATTCGTTTAGGTTGCTACTAAGGCTGATTTTCTCGCCGTTTCTAGCTTTCATGTGCCTAATTACGAATTCTCGTAAAATTTTGACTGCACGAGGAGTCCGCTTGTAGCTAACTGTCTCGTATGCATCGCCCAATGGAACAGTATAAATTCTTTCAACCTTCATTTTGACACCCTTTAATCACTCATTTTGAGTTTGTTGTATCTCCAGTTTCTGCTTCTCTTGTTGTGAGAAACCTTTCTCTTTGTTCGAATGATTACGAACTGTGGAATTCTTTTTATCTTGCGGTTTTCCTTTGCAAGCCTCATTTTTTTTGTTAATGTTTTTGCCATTTTTAATTCACCTATTTTTTATGGAACGTTATCGATGTTGGACGCTCGTTTTGGCGCTTCATTTCGTTAATGATTGCCAAAAGTTCTGCGTCAGTAAGCTTCCTTTGAGCGCGACGGAAATATGCAAGAGCATATCTTGCAACGGATGCAAAAAACTGCTTGTTTGCAACAGAGATGTTTATGATTCTCTCATAAGCACTCTCCTCTAGTGCAAGGCGCAGAGTCGATTTTAATTGTGCCTCTGCATCTTCAGCAGGTTTTTGCCCTTTTTCCGCATCACTTGAAGAAGCCATATTCTCATCTATACGCATTCTTTAGCTGCCATATCTAGGAATTTTCTTCCCTCTGGTGAAAGCATTCTTCCACCTTCTTTGATCTTGATCATTAAGCCAGCCTTCTCTAAGCCTTGCATAGCCTTTCGGATTGTTGATCCCCCAGCATCCATGTGTCGCTCAGGCTTAACACCTCGGCGCTTTCTGCCACCATAGTGTCGTCTTAGACTGTGAATTCCAACTTTTCCATTTACATATGCCTGTCTCATTATCGAGGCACATCTAACAAACCAGAAATCTTCAGATGCTGGTGGCCTTACGGCGTGTGCACCAGTCTTTACGAGACCTACAAATTCAGGCTTTGGAACTTTACCCTTTAGCTTTTGTGCTGCTTTTTCAATTAACTTATTCGGTTCTATATCAAATGCAGTAACCATTTTTATTTCACCTATACGTCTTAAATCGATTGCAACTCAGACTTAAGACTAGTTTAGATACAAACTTGCAAGAGATAACTTGAGAAGCAATTTTATTTAAAGGTATCGATAAGAGTCTAATATACAAAAAGAGTGGGAATTTGACTGGAAAATTTGCAATGATGCTTTTGATAATGATAGTGACATTATTAACATTAGGTTGTATAGGCAAACAAAGCACATCTGGAAATGCAACTACAGTAATCGACAACCGAGAGTACCATGACATTGAAGGATCTACTGCACCGACAATAATTCAGCCAACAATGCAAGAAGCACCTGGAATAAGCAGTCAACAACAAAGCTCAGATCAAGCAGTAGATATTTCTAGTCAGGACGTTCAGACAGATCAAAACGATGGATCTACTAGTGGGTAAGTATGAAAATAATATTAATTAGACATGGTCAAACACACCAAAACGTTGCCCAGACGATTCAGGGTCAAACCGAGGGTCAACTTACAGATGAAGGAATACGACAAGCAAAAAAGTTGGGCGAGCGACTTAAGGATGAGAAAATAGACGTAATAATATCGAGTGATCTCCTGCGAGTTAGAGCGACTGTTGAGGAGATAATAAAACACCACAAACTTATTCCAGTCGTATTTGATAAAGAAGCCAGAGAGCGAAATTTTGGAGTTTTTGAAGGTAGAAATTACAACGAACTGCTTTCAGAGCGAGAACGCCTTGGACAAAATCGATTTGAACACAGACCAGAGGGTGGTGAGAGCTATGAGCAATTTAGAAAAAGAGCAGAGAGATTTTTTGAAAAAGTATACAAAGAGCATTCTGGAAAAACAGTTTTGGTTGCGGCTCACGGTGGATTCAACAAGGTTCTTCTATCAGTGATGCTAAACATTAGTCTTGAGAATGCTGTGGAGACGATTGAACAGCACAACACATGCGTAAATATCATAGAAATAAAGGATCGGAAAAATCCGAAAGTCCATACGATCAATTGCATTAAGCACTTGGAAATAGAGTGAACTAAGGTTATGAGCGAGGTTTCTTTTTATTTCGATAATGTTCAATCAATTGATGAGAATTCCATGCTTTGACATTTTGTTGCTTTATTCCAAGTTTTTTTATCAAACTAAGAAGCTTATCTTCTGATTCTGCTTCAATCTCCATATACTCAGGAACAAAATCTGAAAAACTACCGAGCAGTTTGTCAAAAACTATTTCTTCACCTTCAAGAACGTATGATTCGCGAATTTTTTCGATCCGATCGGAAATTATAAAGCCAGAAAGCTGTAGAATAGACATAGACTTATTCAAATCATCGACTTTGACTTCGTACTCTTCATAAACACTTATTTTATCATCTTTTTGAGTGTCCTTACAGCACATATATGCCCCATCGTTTTCGATGTAGCGAAGACGGAGGACTTTCTTTGATTTTGCAAGGCGCAAATCCGGATAATCGAAATAATATGTTGACAATTGACCTTTGAAAGTTTTCTTTGCTCCCATTTTTTTGAGCTTTGCTCGAAGTTCTTTGAAGTCTTCTTCGATTATCTTTACTTCGATTTCGTCATTGGATATTTCGTCCATGAATAAGAGATCAGACGCAAAGACTAAAATTCCGATGCATAGAGCCGTCTTTTTAATTCGTTTTACAGAATTGCATAAATATGAAATCAGATTATCACGGAGTTTACTTAGTAAAAGATAATTTTGCCACAATTAGTGCAGATCCAGGTCGAAAGGCATACGATGAGCGAGGGGTCAATATCCAAGGCAAAGAATATCGAATATGGGATGCGTTTAAGAGCAAGCTTTGTGGAGCTATGAAAAAGGGGCTTAAGACATTTCCTTTTGCTAGAGGAAGCAAGGTACTCTACCTTGGTGCTTCAACTGGAACTACAATATCACATTTATCAGATATAGTAGGAGAAGATGGGGAGATATATTCTGTGGAATTTTCTGCTCAATGTTTAAAATCTCTCTTGGCTCTTTCAGATAGACGAGCAAACGTAATACCGATTCATGCAGATGCAAGACAACCTCAAGAATATGAGGAAGTCGGAGAAGTAGACATTTTGTATCAAGATGTTGCTCAGCCAGACCAGGATGACATACTGATCAAAAATGCAAAAATGTTCCTCAAAAAAGGAGGAATTGCGATGATTTGCATTAAGAGTCAAAGTATAGATGTTACAAAAAAACCAGATGATGTATTTGTCGAAGTAGTTGCAAATTTAGAAAAACAGTTCGAGATTTTAGAAAAAATAAAACTCGAACCATACGACAAAGATCATTTATTTGTCGTTGGAAAAATGAAATAGAAAACTGCTAAATATTTTATTTTTCAAAAAATTGTAAATTCAACCCGCTTTTTTCATCAAATTTTCTTATTACTTTTGAATCAAAGCAGATTAGAGAAATTTCACAAGTTGGTTTAACTACGCAAGACATTAGATGACCTGCTACAGTAGAGTAATCTTCAAGACCTAGAGTCAAATGGACGTGAATTGAAGGCTTATCATTAAGCCTAGAAATATTGCCAATTGCATTTACAATTTCAAGCATTCCTTCAAAGCGTTTAGTATTATATTTCTTGTTTTTTGTGTCATAGTGAGCTAGATCTGCGGATTTGGCAGCACCAAGACCTGAGAGAGTTGCTGACTTTATTTTCATTTTTGCTGCAAATTCTGATAATGAAGAAAGAAGTTCCTCACCCTCATCGAGCTTAAGTAAATAACCCAATTTTGTTTTTGTATAATCCAATTAAAACAACTCCGAGAAGGAAAACGATTTTTCGCAGTAATTGCATCGGTATTTATCTTTAGATATAGACACCAAAACAGTTGGACTGGAGTTACGAATACAACAGTTGTTTGGACATGGAACTATGCGCTCGAGTGATGAAGGCGGCTTTGGAGAGAGTTTTTCAGAGACTTTTGCACCGCGAATTAAATTTATTGTCGAATCCGGACAAAGAAGAGATATCAAACCAGCTTCCTTTTCTGAAAGAAAGCGACCTTCGAATTTTAAGATGTCCTTTGTTCCCATTTTTTTACTTGGGACATTAAGAACGATCGCAGTTCGATAAGTCGATAACGAATCGACACCTAGAAGTCGAGCAATAAGCATTCCTTTTCCAGACTGAATATGATCAATTACAGTACCTAAGAGAATCTTGTCAACTTGCATTTATTTCACCCCTAAAACATAATCTAATATGGCAGAACGAACCGGAACTGCAAAACGAGCCTGATCAAAGTACTTTGCATGTGGAGTAGAATCGATAGAAGTATCGATTTCGTTAATGCGTGGAAGTGGATGGAGTATAATCAAATTTTCATTTGCATCCTTAAGAAGTTTTGAATCTACGCGGAATTTTTCTTCGTACATTTTTGCAACAGACTGATCTGAAAATCGCTCCTTCTGAATACGGATAGTGTAGAGCACATCGGTGTTGGAAAGAGCAGGCTTGTTTGTTTGTTCGAACTTTATTTTATAAGCCTTTGAAAGTTCGGAAAGTAGATCTTCTTCAAATTCAAGACCCTCTGGAGAACACAAAGTGACGTTTGCTCCAAACATTGATAATCCCTGCAAGAGAGATTTCATTGCCCGAGCATGCCTTAAGTCACCCATAAGCATTACGTTGACTCCTTTAATCCGACCCTTAAAATGCTTGATCGAAAATAGATCGATTAAAGCCTGAGTAGGGTGTTGGTTGGAGCCATCACCGCAGTTGATCACCGGAACATTTGATACTTCAGCCGCTTCTTTTGCAGCACCTTCTTTCGAATCCCTAATCGCTAAAACATCGACATATGAGGACATCATTCTAATCGTATCATGAAATGATTCTCCTTTGACCATCGAACTAACTTGCGTGTTAAAATCGACAACGTTCATTTTTGATCGATATGCAGCAGAATGGAAAGATAATTTCGTTCTTGTAGAGGGCTCAAAAAACATAGTCCCGAGAATTTTACCAGAAAGATCTGGAAAATCACCCTCGTTAACAGACTTGGCTTTTTCGAGTATTTTCTCAATTGCAGACTTTTCCAATTCTCGCATAGATAGCATGTCCATATTGGCCAATTCACAATTAAGGATTAAAATGATTCTCGCCCTTTTACTTTCTATGTTGATTGTGATTGAAGGCATAGATGGAACCGGAAAAGGCACACAAATAGATATGCTTGCAAAGAAAATGCCAAATGTGGTTTTTGTAAAATACCCGACACCAAAATTTGGAATATTAACACAATATCTTGAGAGAAAAACCGAATTATCGAAAAAAGCGGTGTTTTTAGCTTTCTTAGCAGACATTGCTGATGATCAACCAAGAGTGCAAAAATTACTTGATGAAGGAAAAACAATAATCATGGATAGATACGTACTTTCGACAATAGCATACGAACTGGATGAATTTGGACAAGAAAAAGCTAGAGAAATAGTAAAGCAGATTGGACTAATAAAACCAGATAAAATTATACTTCTCGATATAGAAATCGATGAAGCGATGAAAAGAAAGGCAAATCAAAAATCGCCAGATCGTTATGAAGAAGACAAAAAACACTTGACAAAAGTTAGGGAAAGATTTGCACAACTATACAAAGAAAGATTTTTAAGCACAAATTGGCATAAGGTAGATACTTCCAAACCGATTAATGATGTTAATTCAGAAATTATGAGGATAATTGGATGAGTTAAACTAATTGCTCCGCTCGTCTAGACCGGTCAAGGATATTGGACTTTCAGAAACTTTTTGGAAAAGAGTTTCATCAAAACAATTCAAAAAGTCTAAAGACCTCCAACGACCTGGGTTCAAATCCCAGGCGGAGCAT
>CAZZKB010000020.1:0-9906 GCA_964654575.1 Microcaldota archaeon
AATTATACGAGGCCCATCAACACCAAAGTGAGCATTAACTTTCATAGTTGCAAACAATAATGGCAAGTATTCAGCAGTAGTCTTTGCCTCAAAAATGTCACCAACACCAATCCATTGGAAGCGAGATGCACTAATTCCCTCAGAATAAAGCTGCCTTTGAACATCTTCAACAATAGATGGATCAGAAGTTAGTAGTGAAATGGTTTTACCTCGGTCGCCTCGCTGTGTAGATGCAAATGCAACCCCATTTCCATCAGTTCCCCCACGCCAAGCTGCAGCGGCAGAGATTGCATCCACTGCAAGTTTTCCAAATAATTTGTGATCACCATATGAAATCGCACCGAAGATGGCACAACTTGCTGGCTCTTTTGTAGCAGCTCTAAGTATTGGTTTAAGCACCAAGCAAACCAACCCCCAATAATTCTCTTGACTTGCTTGGTAGCTCGTGATCTGCACGTAAAATATCTCGATTACCAACAATCGAACTCATTCGGCTTAGACCCGTTGCTCCCATTACAATACGCAGTTCAGTTACTAAATTAGTGTAAAGGTTCGATCTTTGTCTATCTGACATTGAAGGAACTAATTGATCTAGATCAACTAATACCGAATCTGCTCCAAGACAATGAAGGGCAAATATGTCTCTTGCACTTCGAACTTTGGTCTTTGCGACAAGCTTAACAGAGTTTCTTGCAATTTTGCCGCTATTAATTGCATACCTAAGTGCATCATCAGCCTGTGAAACCGCAACATCGATTGGAACCGATTCTTTCATAGATAAATTTCCGCTGATTATTATAGAATCAACTCCAAAGTTTGCTAAACGAACCACATCTTCTCGGATATTCTCCGAAGCAGAGATATCAGTGTAAATTATTGCTCCTGGAGCGATACTACGAATTCGATCAACGATCTGCGGAGTTATCTTTGAACCATAGATGTGAACCCCAGCACTGCTTCGAATCGAATCGTATTTTGCTTCGATTTGATCTGGCTCGATAGATAGTACTTTGTTTGGGCTTCCGTTTTCAGAATTGCCTGTGAAAAGTGGCACGTTCTTTCTTCGTGAGAGTGAAACTAAACTATCGGCTGAACCGCTAATGAAGATTGGAGAACCGTACATTCGTTCACCAACTGTAGTTATCGTTTCTATATCTTCTCGATATGGATCATAAGCCGGACCAACGACAGTTCGCCCATCATGACTAACTAAATCCAAATTAGAATAAGGAGCATCTAGATCAGTTGTTCGACCCATACTCGCAACTGAATAGTGATCATTTTCAGCTAATTCCTTAAGTCGTTTATCAGCATAACTAGTATTATCGGAGAATGGAACGGCAAATTGTTTTGCAGCAACTCGAATTCCTAGCATTTGAGCAAGGCTGTCAGCCACTCCACAAGCAAGTAGTAAGTCAGATCTCCCTAGAGCTTCTTTTGGACTTGCAAAACCAAATGCTCGATGTATATCAATAAGTGTTGCTGCAAACCCATGATAGTAATTATTTGCTCGCTCAATTGATAGTGCAACATCTAAAACTTTTTTGCGCTCCCCAGTTTGATCTCTTGGCACAGCGGCAATTGCAGTTGGACAATCCTTATGGCACAAATTTACATTCACGCAACCTAGAGCATTAAGTGCTGCGGTTCCAAGCATAACACCATCAGCCCCAAGAAGCTCAAGCTTGAATGCCTTTTCTGGACTATCAACTCGCCCGGCTGCAAGTATTTTGAATTTTTCTCGCACACCTAAACCCAAACTAGAAACGACCCGGTGAGCAAGTGCAACTGCGATTTCAATAGGCATGCCGACATTATCTCGGTGAACTGCTGGAGCTGCACCAGTTCCACCACCTCGACCATCAATAATAATACCATCAGCACCGGAGCGAGCAGCTCCTGCGGCGACCGCTGATATGTGATGAGTTGCCGCAACTTTTATGAAAATAGGTTTTCCATTTGTTGCTTGTTTAAGGGCTAAAACAAGCATTTTCATTTCCTCGATTGAAAAAACTCGGCTTGAGTCAGATAACGCATCAACTCCTGGAGGAAGACCACGAAGAACTGCGATTTCTGGAGTAACTTTAAATGCTGGCAGATGACCACCCATCCCCGGCTTTGCAGATTGGCTCATCTTAATAGTAATAGCAGCACATTTGTCGAGAAGTTCAGAAGTGATACCAAATAACCCAGTTGCAATTTGAATTACAATCCGTTCATTTGGCCAAATAGATGGAACTACTCCTCCTTCGCCAACCCCGAAAAGAAAATTGTTTTTTGCAGCTGCATCAGCAAATGCAATGTGCGCTTCTGGCTGGAGGGCGCCATATGACATTTCACCAACCATGATTAATGAATGTAGATTAAGATTCCCTATAAAAGTGGAAAGATCGCATGCTGCTGCAGATGGGCCTGAGTTTGGCTGAAGAAGCAACATATCCGAGTAAGGATGGGGTGCACAAGTGTAGCGAGGGCAAAATTCTGTTAATTTTGATACATTAAATGCGGATATTCCAGTCGTAGCTAAAGCACGAATTGCCTCGACAATTGGTGGAGTAAAGTATTTTCTTCCTCCAGTGTCACGACTGTCAGTTAACTTTGCTACAGGAAGATAATCACGCATCACTTTAGCCAAAAAGACACCGCTCACTTTTGGTGATTAGAGGAGTTTATAAAGAATAGTAGCAAGATTTGAAAAATTCAGGCAATAGACGAATGTGTATTAATATTTCTCATGAACTATAGTATTAGATTAGTATATAGAATAGTTTAGAGATAGATGAGTAGAGATAAAACAAAATTTACGTTGTTAAGATGAAAAACTCAGAAGATAACATTTATAAAACAAAGCTATCACTAACATCTTGCTCGTCAGACTACTCTGAGTGCTAATTAACAGAGTAGAAGAGCAATGTGATACAATGGATAAGAAAAAATTCCAAGATGCCCTAAACAAGGCACTAGAAGGAAAGGGAAAAAGAAAATTTGCTCAAAGTGTTGAACTAATCGTCAACATGAGAGGAATTGACTTTGCAAAATCAGAAAACAGGCTCAACCTAGATATAGTACTTCCAAAAGGAAAGGGAGGAAAAGAGCTTAAATCAGCAGTAATTGCAGAGGCTGCAATTGCAGATGAAGCAAGACGTGCAGGTGCAGATTTGATAATCACACCAGCTGAAATCGCAGGATATGCTGCAAAAGAAAAAGTCTCAGACTTGGCAGATAACTACTTCCTCTTAGCACAGCCAAATCAGATGGCCTCAGTTGCTAAATCATTAGGTCAGGTTTTAGGTAAGAAAGGTAAATTACCAAAGCCGATCATTGGAAATGTTGCAGACATGATCAAGAGAGGTAAAAACTCAGTTCGAATTGCTTCAAAAGGTAAATATTTGCCAGTAGCCCAGGCTTTTATCGGAACTGAAAAAATGAGTGCAGACGACTTAGTCGAAAATGCAGAAACAGTTTACGAAGCAATCAAAAACAAGGTAAACGAGGGAAACATAAAATCAATTTATGTTAAGCTCACAATGGGCAAGCCAGAGAGAGTCTAAAGGGTGAAATAAATGGCATACAAAATTGATACTAACCGAAGAACAATAAAAGAAAAGACAGAAGAAGTCAAGAAGACGATTGAAGAAATGAGAAAGTACAAAACAGTCGTTATGCTTGATTTAAGAAAATTGCCAGATGCACTTTTCCAAAATCTAAGAAAGAGAGTTAGAAACGAAGGCGGAAAAGTATTTGTATTAAGAAAGGCAGTCGGTTCACGAGTGTTGGAAGCAAATCCAAAATTAAAGGAATATGTAAAAGAATGTGATAAGCCAATCGCAATAATTTGCAGCGACAAATCACCATACGAGATGAATGTCTTCTTTAAGGAAAACAAGAAGAAGAGAGCAGCAAAGGTTGGCGATGTTGCAATTACCGAAATAGTAGTTCCAGAAGGAGAAACTGATCTACCACCTGGTCCAGCACTTTCAGAATTGAAAGGCGCAGGAGTCAATGCCCAAATTAAGGGAGGTAAGATCGCAGTTGTAAAGGCAAGTACAGTTGCAAAGGCAGGTGAAGTTCTCACTGCACCAAAAGTAAAGGCACTTACAACTCTTGGAGTAATGCCTTTTGAAACTATGGCAAAGTTCATTATGGGTTTTGATGGCACTTACATATACTCAAAGGAATTGCTCGATTCAGCAGACACACTACACACTGATTTAGCAAGTGCATTTGCACAGGCAAACAATGTGTCATTAAATGTCAGTTACCCAACAGGAGCAAACATCAACATTCTCTTGGGCAGTGCGGTCAAACAAGGTATGAACGTATCATTAAACGGAAATTTATACTCAACAAGTTCAATGGAGCAGCTTCTCGTCTCTGTCATACGACAGGGTTCGGCTCTTAGCAGCTTGGAGAAAAAATAAAGGTGAAAACATATGACAAAAGTAGATCCATATTTGCATGCAGTTCTTGTCCTTCACGGGGCAGGTAAGGAAGTAAGCGAAGCTCACATCGTCGCAGTCGTAAAGGCAGCAGGTGTCGAAGCAGACCACGCAAGAGCAAAGGTACTTGCAGACGCAGTAAAGGGCGTTAACTTCGAAGATCTTCTCAAGCAGTCCACTATGATGGCAGCAGCACCAGTTGCAGCAGCAGCTCCAGCAGCCGCAGCAGCAAAGGAAGAGAAAAAGGAAGAAGATACAGGTAAGAAAGAAGAGCAGGCAGCAGAAGGATTAGCAAGCTTGTTTGGTTAATCTTACTAAACTTTTTTTATTTTATTATTTTCTAATTTTATATATCCAAAAGTTCGACTTAAAGCAGTAAAACCACGTAATATAAATTGTATGGTAGAAAATGTATATAGATGGGAGATAGAAATAACCTAAAGGTCGCTATATACGACACACCTAGAATAGTTAGTAGAAGCCTAGCAGCAGCTTTGAAAAATAGTAATTGTCAAGTCATATTCGAGGGCCCACTTAATCAAGACACTGCCAAAGCTGAAGCAGACATATGGATCACTAAATGGTCATTTGGACTAAGTCGAGAGTTTTTATCCTCATTTTCGCCTCGCCTTGGGTTGGTAACTCTTAGCGTAGGAACAGAACACATTGACAAAGACACATTACAATCTAGAGGAATAATTGTAAAAAATTGTCCCACATACGGTTCAGAATCTGTAGCCGAGCATGCAGTAGCATTGTCAATGAGAGCAAAGTATGGTGGTGATAAATTACCAGCACTAAACGAAGGAAATGTCACAGTAATAGGGTTCGAACCAACTGACACTGAGGCGATAATAGCACAAATACTACTTAGAAGCAGACAGATCGAATCGAGCATTCGCAGAGCTACTAAATATGATTATACAAGAACAGATGGAGCATGGCACAATCAAGAATTAGCAGGGATAAGCGTTGGAATACTTGACGAACGATTCACAGAAGTTGCAAGAGTACTAAGAAAAGGATTTGGTGCAAGTATTCTCTGCGAAAATCATCAAGCAAAACTAAAAGAAAATGGTGCACGAGGGGTTAAACTAGCAGCGATACTTGATGCAAATTATATAATTGCCCCAGAACACATAGCAAACGTAAGCAACAATTGGGCAATATCAAAGGATGAATTTTCTATTGGTCAGAAGACTCCATATACCGAGCAGAAAGTTGCTGTTTTAGGTGGAGGCAGAATAGGCTCAAGGATAGCAAAAATATTTAGAGAAGGGTTTGGATCAGAAGTAAGCGTGTATTGTAGAGTACAGAGAGAAGAGTTATCTAGAAAGGGAATAAAGGTCACGAATCAATTATCAGAAGCAGTTGAGGGAGCAAGTTTAGTAATTATAGCATTACCACTAAACGATGGGACAAGAAGTACCCTAAATAGGGAAACTATATTACGAATGTCAAATGATGGGAGTAGAATAATTGTCAACGTAGGAAGAAGTGAAGTTGCCAACGAAGAACAACTAATAACACTTGTTGATGAGGGTCAAATAGAAGCATATGCAACAGATGTGGTTCCAAGGGAAGGAGCAATATGGCTTCGAAATGAACCAACTGAATTGACCCGTAGATTTGTTGAAAATGGTCGAGTAATAGTTACCCCTCACGAAGGAGATTGCTCATTTGAATCAGTACAAAGAATGAATAGAGAAGTAAAAGAAATGATAAAACAAATATTAGATGAAGTGGCATAGAGACTAAAAAACCTTTATAATGCTTAGGCGAGCAAGGCTAAGCATGCCAAAAGAACAAGTCAAGAAAATAATTAGCGATATAAGGGCACTAAAAATTCAAGGAGCTAGAAATGTTGCAAAATCAGCAGTACTCGCCCTAGGCATAGCAGCGAAAGATTCAAAGGCTAAAACAGTAGAAAGTTTTTACAAAGATATTTCAAAAACAGCAGAAGAAATTGCAAATTGTAGACCAACTGAACCGATGATGCGAAACATGCTTCATGACGTTTGTAGATTTGCATTGATGCAAATAAGATCAAATTCTCATTTATCGATTGAAGAGATAAAAGAATCAGTTGCTTCAAAAGAAAAGAAAATGCTCACTAAAATGGATAGCGATGCGCAAAACCTTGCAAAAAATGGAGCAAGACTTATTCCTGAAGGTGGAGTCGTATTAACTCATTGCCACTCTTCGACTTCGACCCGTGTTTTAATTGAAGCAAAGAAAATGAAAAAAAAATTTTCAGTTGTTTGTTTTGAAACTAGACCCAGATATCAGGGTAGAGTTACTGCTACCGAATTAGCAAAAGCTGGTCTTGACGTCACTCTTTCAGTAGATGGAGGTATGTCACTTCATCTAAAGAAGGCAGATATGGTAATTGTCGGAGCCGATTCGATAACTTCTCGAGGAGATTTAATTAATAAAATAGGCACATCTGCACTTGCACACTTATCGCACATGCACGATGTTTCGTTCTATAGTGCGGCTGAGCTTTTCAAGTACAGTCCGATAACTCTTTTTGGAACTAGAGAAAAAATCGAGGAGCGAGACTTGAGAGAAGTCTGGGATAAACCACCAAAAGGAGTAAAGATAAGAAATCCTGCTTTTGAGGCAACTGCAGCTAGGTATATCAATGGATATATAACTGAAATCGGAGTTGTACCACCACAGGCTCTCTTTAGCGTTGCGAGTCAGAAGCTTGGCATAAAATTAGATGAAAATGATGATAATCTAGAGGTATAATCATGGTAGAATACGTCGAAAAAAGCACACAGAAGGTAGATGTTTGGAAGATAAAAAAATACGAATGTAGAGTCAAACTAATCGACATATTTACAGGCAAAAACATAATCGTATTGAATAAAGATCAGGCTAAAGGACACGACATATATTCAGGATATAGAACGGAAGTAAAATTAGATGGTCACAAATACGTTGCAATTGTAGATGTGAGTGACGATTTAGTAGCTCATGGAGAAGTTGGAATATTCAAAGATTTGGCACAGCAATTAAAACTGAAAAAGGGACAGAAAATCGAAATAATTCACATGGATCAGCCAGAATCCATCAGCTACATAAAGAAGAAATTGGACAAAGGAACTTTGAATGATCGTGAGATTAAGACAATAGTAAATGACATAATGGAAGACAAACTAAGTGAAATAGAAACCACTGCTTGGATTTCTGCTGCATACATGAATGGATTTTCTGATGATGAAATTATTTCACTAGCTGAAGCAACAGTTGCGTCTGGAGAAAGCTTGAACTTAGGTCGAGGTCCAATACTTGATAAGCATTGTATTGGTGGAGTTGCCGGTAATCGAACAACGATGGTAGTTGTTCCGATAATTGCTGCGGCAGGATTGTACATACCAAAAACTTCTTCTCGCTCGATTACTTCTGCAGCTGGAACTGCTGACACAATGGAAACGTTAGCTCAAGTTTCGCTTGATATCGACGAGATGAGAGACATAGTACGAAAATGTCATGGTGCAATCGTTTGGGGAGGCGGAATGAAGCTGGCTCCAGTGGATGACAAATTAATCAGAATCAGACATCCACTTAGTCTTGATCCAGAGGGAATGTTACTAGCTAGCATATTAGGAAAGAAGAAGAGTGTTGGGGCTCAGTATGTACTTATCGACATACCAGTTGGAAGAGGGGTAAAAGTACCTTATGTTGAGCGTGGAAACGAATTATCAAAACACTTTATCGAAGTTGGAAGAAGATTAAACATGAAAATCGAAACAGTCATTACTGACGGGGCTGAGCCAGTTGGAAATGGAGTTGGCCCAGCACTTGAGTGCATTGATGTGCTACAAGTATTAGAAGGAAAAGGCCCGGATGATTTACGGCATAAGAGCTTGATAATGGCTGGAAAGCTTCTTGAACTAAGTGGAAAAGTAGGAAAAGACAAAGGATATGCAGCGGCAGAGCAGTTAATCAAAAATGGAAAAGCTCTCTCAAAATTCCAACAGATAGTTGAATTGCAAGGCGGGGAGAAAAAAGTTAAAAGTTCTGACCTAAATGTAGGCAAATATAGCGAAGTCATTACTTCTGAAGAAAGCGGGAGTATATTCCATATCGACAACAAATGCATATCGAAAATTGCCAGAATTGCTGGAGCTCCAAAGGATAAAGGAGCAGGGGTTTTCTTACATAGAATACGAGGAGATCGAGTCGAAAAAGGAGATAAATTATTTACGATATATGCTGATAGCGAGGCAAAATTAGATTTTGCAATAAAGGCAGCAAGAGAACTCGAAACTATCGAGATGAGAAAGATGTTACTTGGCGGATTACAGTAGGTGAAATGGATGGTATTAACTACACCAGAAGCACTGGAGCAGAGAACAGCACTTGCAACTAGAGCAGTAGAAGAATTACGAGGATATGGACTTAATGTCCAAGATACAGTTGCTAGTGTCGTTGATCGAACAACAGCTCGATTTAGCAGTCAGAGGGAAGTTATTGACCATACTTTCTTAGATGGGGCAAGGGCAGACCTAGTGCGAAGGTATGGTGGACAGAATGCTGAAGGCGCACTTGCTACAATGCGAGCTCGAGATTTCATATTACACGATGTACAGAGAGTCCAAAATGGATATGATAATTTCCTTGATGGAAGAACATCGCCAGGCATGCTCGCAAACAGTCTTGAAACCCTTCAAAATGAACTTACTAGATATGGAGACATAAACAGGTTTGATTCTCAAAGCCAAAGGCATGCAAGAGAAGCTGGAGAGATTATTACTAGATTGATGGAATCGCTAAGACATTATCCAGATGATATGAATCAACGAATAGATGCAAATAACAGAATATTTCATGAATTCAATTCTCTTGAGCGAGCAATGGATAATTTTGCATCTGGAACGAATAATCAGATAATGGCATTGCTTGAAAGTAGAGCTGAGCCAGCTGTGCAAGTAGCTCAAGCGCCGCAGCCACCGCCAAGAACTACTTCAGTTAGAACTAGAGAAACAATGGTGAGTCAGCAATTTGGTGGAATGCGTGATGGTGGATATGTCCAAATACCACGAGAACAGAGGATTGAGCCTCCAGCAGTTGTAGTTAGACAAGAGCCAGTGCAACAGCCAAGAGTTGAGGCACCTCAGAGACCGGTTGTAGAAGAACCTCAAAGAACAAGAGAACCACAACCGTTACCCCAACAAGTAGCTAGACCTTCTGGCCCTTCAGTTAGGCCAATACCACCAATTGAACCAGTAGTCGTGCAAACACCAACAACAACAGTTCGAACTTCAGAGAGACCAGCTGTTGCAGTACAACAAGGCCTTATTGCAATAGATACTCCTGCTGGACAAAGGCAATTAGGAGTTTTACTTAGAACTCAAAACCCACAAGAACCTGAATTTAGTCAGCAGCAATTAGCAGAAGTCGGACGAGTTTTTTCGGAAGTTAGAAGATACGCCCATTTTAGAGAAGAGTGGAATCA
>CAZZKB010000021.1:0-2730 GCA_964654575.1 Microcaldota archaeon
TCCTTTCCAATCAATTCGTATAACATTAAGCCTTCTCGACCATATCGTTTATACACAGAGTATCCATCATCACCATATTTCTTTCTAACGTCTGGTCTCTGCATCTGTCGTAATATAACGAAGCCGCCTTCAAGCAGGAATTTTAACATCTCGTATATTACGTAAAGTGGTTGATTCAGCTTTAGAGAAAGGTCTATCACATCATTTTTCCCATCGATCGCTTCGATGAGCTTTGTTCCCTTATCTCCATATTTAAGAAGTATTTTTGCTTTTAGTTGAACTGATTTGACTATGTCTGTAGGTGCTAGTACTGGATAATCTAATGGATATGGCACCGGACCACTGTCATCTAGTGTCGCTTCGTTGTCAAGCATTGGATTAAAACTATCTTGTTTTTGTACTGGTGGTTGAGAAGAAACTACTGGTGGAGCTGCAGTTACTCTATTTCCAAATTGGTTTGTTTGCGGTGGCTGCTGCATCGGTGGAATACTTTGCGGATTAAATGGATTTGTTTGCGGCTGACTTGGGGCTTGTGGTGGCGGAGGCTGACCTTTTGGATAATCTAATTTGATTATACCCTGCTCATCCATAAAGTCAAGGATCTCCACTAGTTTTGCTTCAGTAATTCCAGTGTCTTTCATTATTTCTTCTGCTGTTCTCTGACCGTCGATAAGTGCATATACTCTAAGACCGACATCTGAATACTTATCAAATATTATTTTTTCAACTGGACTTAAGGCATTCTGTGGCTGCTGTGTTGTCTGCTCTAGCGGAGCTATCTCCGGTTCCTTATACTCTTCTGGTTCTTGATACTGATTATTGTCAGCTTCTTGTTGTTGATTTTCAGGATAATTTTGATTATCTTGTGGCGTATCTTCTATTGGCTTTATCTCGTCTTGTATCTCATCTTGATCTATTTTCTTTCTTTCTTGAGGCTGTTTTTCAGCTGGTTTTGTATCGAAATCAAATTCCGGTTCGATGGGTTTGATCTCTTCAAAATTTGCGGCAGGTTTTGTTTTTCTTGTTTGTTTTTGCACTATCTGAATCTGTTCTATTGGTTCTTCTTCTATTGGTTTTGGCTCTTCTTTAATTTCTGACTCTATATTATTATCTGCAATTTCTTCCTGAACTTTCTTCTTTCCTCTAGCTGTTTTCTTTTGTGGCTTTGGCTCTTCAATTGCTGCTGATTCTTCAACTGCCTCTTGGCTTGGCATTGATTCTACTGCATCTTCATTGACAAGTTCAATCATACCTGCGTCATTCATGAAGTTTATCATTTGGTCAAAGAGCCTTTCCTCAATTCCCAAATCCTTTCGTAATTCTGCAGTAGTTCTTTTACCAGTTATTGCCTTGTATACTGTTATTCCCACTTCGCCGAATTTTTTTAGTATCATATTCTGGTTTTTGAATCGTGCGAGGGGTCCTTTTTCGATTTTCTTGATTTTGAAGTCAGCCATAGCGAACCACGCTTAAGTTGGATTGGAGTTCAAATATTTATTTCTAACTGTATCTTTTCTGTCTAAAACTACTATGATAATCTTTATTAAGATACTCAATTCATATAAGCGCATGGCGCAGTTCGATGAATTACTGATTACGACTGGTGTTGATGCACTTGTCCGACTTGTAAAGGACAAACAAAAAATCGAACTAGATGAGGCTTGCACATCACTCAATATTCCTAAGGAAACCATTGAAGAGTGGTCGCGGGTTCTTGAAGAAGAAGGAATATTGCGCATCGAATATCGCTTAACAAGAGTTTATCTTATCTGGATAAAACCAACTGAAGAAGAGTTGATTTCTGAAAAGGAAGATCTGTCTGCTGATAAGGCAGAACTCGAGAAGGAAATCTCTGATTTTAAGGCCAGAACTAGTCAAAAGACAGAAGAATTAGATAAACTCAAAGCAGATTTTTCAACTTTTTATTCTAAAATCGTCACTCGTCTTGATGCTCTAGAAAAATCTATTGGTCCAGTAAAAATTCCAAAAATCGATCCTTCTGGTGTTTTTGAAAAACAGCAAAAAAAGCTAGATGATTCAATTGCATCTCTTGCAAAGATAAAATCGTCAATCGATGACTTAAGAAAAGATATTGACAGTACTGGTATTACTAGTGGAATAAATCAAAGCAAAGAGATGATGGCTGCTGTAGAGAAGACTGTTTCTGAGATGGAATCACTACAATCGGAAATGGACTCACTTAGGGTGGTGGCTAAAGAGAAATCTGATACGGCAAGCGAAGTCGGACTTCCAGCAATTTCAGATTTAAAAAAGAAATCCGAATCTCTAAAGAAAGAAATGATTGATCTTCGATCAAGAAACAGCAAAATGAGAGATGATCTTCGTTCAATTACAGAAACAATTGCTACAATGTCTCAAATTTATCAGTCAATTAAAGAACAGGAGCAACAATCTCTGCAACTGCGAGATGAAATGGCTCAAGTTTCAGTTGAGGCTCAAGCACTTTTACAAAAAGTTAATGATATTACTGCTCGATCTAGGGATCAGGCTGAGCTACTTAGTCGCTATGGGGAAACTATTCGAGTTGCTGGGCTAGTGGTTAACAAATTTTCAGATTCAGCTGCGCTTCTTTCTGAGGCAAAGAATCTTGAGGATTTAGAACTTCGTCTTTCTGATAAAATCGATGCCTTAGAAAAAATACTCTCAGCTGTTGGTGGAAAACAAGCTGGGCCAAAGCAATTTGCTGAATTAAGTCGCAAGATGGATGAC
>CAZZKB010000021.1:2830-6166 GCA_964654575.1 Microcaldota archaeon
ATCGAAGAAATGTCTGATATTTCAGAAAACCTTAACAAAAAGGCAACTCTTCTCTTAAAAGAAGCAAAGGTTTTAGAAATTCGAACTGACGGAACTGAGAAGGCACAAGAGAAAAAGAAAGATGAAATTCGAAAGGAAATCGAACTCACCAAAGCAGAAGAAGAGGAGTTTAAGAAAAAGCGCGAGGAATTAAAAGGCCTTATAAAGAAGCTATGGGAAGAGTAAATCGTTTCATTTATTTATGTGATGTTTATGGCTGGACCTGATATAAAAATTCCACAAGATGATCAAAAAGATATTCAAAGACCAAAGATTACAATGCTTGCAGCATACGGTTTTAGGAGCGAAGGTCTTCCAGTCGAAGTCAAAATCTATCGACGTGGCGAGTTCGTCCCAAGATACGAAATCACTATTCCTGGCATAGCTGAAGGTACAAAATTAATCCTTGAGACAAAGCTCAAAGGAGAATTGGTTTCAGAAATCAAACTTGATATCCGAGATATACTTGATCCAAAGAAATTTGACGAAGTTAAAACTCGATTTCTTGATTCAGCAAGAAAAATAATCACAAGAAATTTCCCTTCACTTCCAGATGATAAGCGGGAAATTTTATCCGTCTTCCTTCTTCAAAACACTCTTGGTCTAGGTGAAATCGAAGCTTTGCTTTCAGATGAGCAGTTAGAAGAAATTACAATCAACAATTCAAAAGAATCTGTTTGGATCTATCACAAGAAGTTTGGCTGGTGCCGTACCAATTTAAGAATAAAATCAGAAGATCAGGTATATGATTATGCCTCTACTATTGCAAGAAAAGTTGGTAGGCAAATAAACATTTTAAACCCGACTCTAGATGCTCACCTTCCAAGTGGCGACCGTGTAAATGCAACACTTTTCCCGATTTCATCTTTTGGAAACACTATCACAATCAGAAAGTTTTCAAAAAACCCCTGGACAATCACAACTTTCCTCAAATCAAAAACTATTTCTCCTGAAGTTGCTGGTCTAATTTGGCTTTGTGTACAAAATGAGCTTTCGCTTCTAGTTGCTGGTGGAACTGGTAGTGGTAAGACATCTTTCCTTAATGCCATGGCCGGTTTAATTCCATCAAACCAAAGAATCGTTACGATAGAAGATACTAGAGAACTTACTCTCCCTTCATTCCTGCATTGGGTTCCAATGACTGTTCGTGAGCCTAACCCTGAAGGTAAGGGCGAAGTCACTATGCTTGATTTGATGGTCAATGCACTGCGTCAGAGGCCTGACCGAATCTTAGTTGGTGAAATTAGACGACAGCGGGAAGCTGAAGTCATGTTTGAAGCAATGCATACTGGTCACTCAGTTTATGCGACAATTCACGCAGATAATGCTGAGCAAACTATCTCTCGTTTAACTAATCCACCTATCAATGTGCCCAAGGCAATGCTTGATGCACTAGCTGGTGTAGTAGTAACTTTCAGACACAGAAGATTCAATATTAGGCGTGTTTTGGAGTTTGCAGAAATAAATAACGATAGTGAGGCAAATGTGCTTTATCGATGGGATGTCAAAAACGATCGAGTAAAGGGCGTTTCAAAGATGTCTCGGCTTGCAGATACTCTCTCGCTTTATTCAGGAATGGATGAGAAAGAGATCGAATCTGATATCGAGCAGAAGGTCGGTATTCTAAACTGGATGGTAAAAAATAATTATGATGATGTGGATCAAGTAGGTAAAATTGTTTCACATTATTATGTAGAACCTCAAGAAATTCTTGATGCTGTATCAAAGAATCGATCTTGGGACTTTAAGATTTAGGTGTATGTCGATGGGTTTCGAAGCAGAATCGCAAATGGCGTTGGAAATTGAAAAGAAGGCAATCTCTTATGCACAATTTTCAGGCTCAACAAGTATCGAAAAAAAACTCGACCTTGATCCAGAAGAATATTCTGGTATTGATTATGCAGAACTCATCAATATCTACGAAAAGATAGAAAAAATAAAGAGTGCATCAAAACTAAACATTTACTCAAAGTTAGACAATGCACCTGCTGCTACTGTAGAGCAGGCTGTTGAAATCGAATCGAAATTAAAACAAATGACGACCGAATCTTTAGCTGCAGCCTCTGAAATTTCAAAGGCACCCTCTCCAACAATCGCTCCAGTTCCATCTTCAATCGAATCTTCGTTAGAGATTGAAAATCCTCAAATTCCTCAAAAACAGTCAGAAATTGAAATTGAAAAACCTGCTGTTCCATCTTCAATTGAATTTGAAAAAGAGCAACCTTCACTTCCAAAGAAAGAGATTCTTCCTCAATCTCTTGAAATCGAACAACTGCCACCGCCACTCGTTCCATCTATGCCAAAATTGCTTGATGAAACTACTGAAGAAACACAAAAGAAAGTCGAAACAATTCGGGCACAAATATCGACTAATATGACTCAGACTAATGATCCAACTGAAATAAAAAAGAAAATGCTTGAATTGACAAAAGAGTTATTCAAAGAAAAAAGCATCATGAGAAAAGAGAAAATAAAGTCCGAGATTGCAGTACTAAAGAATATGCTCTCTTCAGGTACTTCGAGCAGATCACAATCTCGATCTGGCTCGTTATCTTCACAAAACGAAGCGTTTAAGCAAATGGTAACTACAATAATTTCATCTGAAGAGACTGAACTTTCAGTACTTAAAGATGGAATTGTCGATCGTTATCGTTCTAGGATTAATGGTGCGAAAGATAAGTTTTATTCTTCAGTTGATCAAGATACGAACAAGAAACAGAAATTTGAAGAATTTGTATCTCAAATAAGTTCTGTAATTCAAAGTCTTCCATCAGAAATCAATCAATCTAAAGAAGCAATAAAAAAGAAGCATTCTACTGAATTATCTAAGGTTTTGGAGCAAATCGGCTCATCTGATCAATCTGCATCAAGCACGATAAACACTCGTCTTTCTTCATTGAATTCTATTTATGATTCTGAATTTAATAAGATCAAATCTATTCTAGCTCATGAAATGGATGCGGTAATCGATTCGGCAAGTCTTGATATGTTTGGCTCAAGCTCTGAATCTAGTGCTGATTCATCTAGATCTATTGTTAGTGAGATAAACAACACCTCTGAAGGTGCTCTTCTTTCATATCTTCAGTCTAAGGATCAGCAGTTCTACAAACGCTACGAGTCAAAGAAAATTTCAAAGGCTGAGTCATTACTTCATGCCAAATCTCTTATGGCTGCTGAAAAAGGAGTAGATAAAAAAGTTGCAGATAAGTTCTTTAGTGAGGAAACCGAGGTTTAATGAATGTCGACCATACCTATAACTGCTGATAATTCGGCTTCTGTTGCAAAAAAGAAAAGTGT
>CAZZKB010000021.1:6266-9832 GCA_964654575.1 Microcaldota archaeon
CGACCATACCTATAACTGCTGATAATTCGGCTTCTGTTGCAAAAAAGAAAAGTGTATTTCTTCCAGTAGCAGAGCTTCTTCTTCCGCATTTTCCGGATTTGAAGGAAAAATTGCGCTATGCTGATATGAAAGTTTTACCACTTGACTATTTGGAGACAACTGCAAGAAATACTTCGATTGTCTCAATCTGTATTATTCTATTGACGTATTTGTTCTTACTTGGAAATATTTTAACTTCTCTAAAATCAGCTCCAATAAATGCTCTTGGTATGATTATTCTACCAATTATTTTAGTTCCTCCAATTGTATTTTACTATATGATGCTTTTCCCTTCTGCAGCTACAGCAAGAAGAAAGAGGGAATTAGATTACGAAATTGTCTTTGCAGGTCGTCACATTTCAATAGCACTTAAATCTGGCATGCCACTTTTTGAAGCTTTTGTAGGGGCTTCAAATGGTTATGGGCTAGTTAGCAAAGAAATTGCAAAAATAGCCGATAAAATTGTTCTTGGAGTTCCAACTGCTCAGGCAATTCGAGAAGTTACTGATCAAAACCCTTCATCATATTTCTCACGAATAATGATTCAAATTTCTAATTCAGTTACAAGCGGTTCGGACGTGGGGTCTTCATTAGAATCCACACTAGATCAAATCTCAAAGGAGCAAGTAATTTCTCTAAAGGAATATAGTCAGAAGCTAACCCCACTTGTAATGTTCTATATGGTCTTTGGAATTGTTGTGCCATCTCTTGGTATTGTATTGGCAACTGTTGTAATGTCTGCAATTAGTGGTGGAATTGTGGGTTTCTCAAGTTCATTGCTTATAGGTGCATTTTTACTTATTAGTCTGATTCAATTCCTGTTCCTCGGCTTTATCGAGAGTTCAAGACCTAAATATCTTATTTAAGGGCAGGTGCTAAAAATGGCTAATGATAATTTATTTGAAAATGCAGGGCGATTCTTCTTTACTAGAAATCAGATCAAAATTCTTGAAAAGCAACTTAATGCAGCTGGTATTAACATGCCTACTGATTCGTTTGCTGGCTACGTTGCTCTAAATGTTACTGTATTCTCCATATTCTTTACAATTCTTTTAGCAGTCTATAAACCTGCTAATTCAGTAGTTAGTGAGATAACTAAAAAATACCTTACAATAATTCCAGCTCCTTTACTTTGGATATTTATCTTCATATTCAGCATGATCTTTGTCTACATTACTACTATGGCATTGATTACTTCGTATTTGCTTATGAAGACTGAAGATCGAAGACGTAAACTAGAAGAAAATCTCCCTGATTTCCTTACTCTTGTCGGTTCAAACATTAAAGCAGGTATGACTCTAGATCAGGCGATGTGGTATTCAGCTAAGCCAGAATTTGGTCTTCTTTCAGTAGAAGTAAAATCCATTGTCAAAGGTGCCTTTAGTGGAGAATCTATGGGAGGGTCACTTGACCGACTTGGCGAGCGATTCGATTCAAGAGTTTTCCAGCGTACTATCGCACTGCTAAAACAAGCAACTGCAACTGGTGGTGAATTAACCAGTGTGCTTGATAAAACTGCAGAAGATGTCAGAAACAACTCTATTGTTAGAAAAGAAATTTCTGCATCGCTTGTGCTTTATGAAATTTTCGTCCTTGTCGCTTCAGTTGTCGGAACTCCATTCCTTTTTGCAGTTGCTGGAAAAATAATCCAAGTATTCGAAAAGATCGCCCCACAAGTCAAGACAACTACTGCTGGTTTTGGGAGTGCTGGCGGAGGTCTTATCGGAGCCTTTTCAGCAGTCAAAATTGCCAGTCCGTTTATCAGTTCATCTGATTTCTTTTGGTTTAGTATACCAACTATCTTTGTGACAGCACTTATTTCATCATTTATAGTAAGCGTAATCAGAACTGGTAATCGAAGTCAGGGGATGAAATATTTCCCATTCATACTAATAGCAGCATATTTGATCTATTGGCTTGTAAGTGCATTTGTTGATTCGTTCTTCTCTGCACTTGCATAGTGAGGTTGTAAACATGGTATTTGAAAAAATAATTAATGAAAAATTGTCTGGCTCGAAAAAGGGTCAAGCAATGATGGAATACTTGATGACGTATGGTCTGGCACTTTTTGTAATCCTGATCGTATTAGCAATTCTTGTAACTGTCGTACTTCCTTCACTAAAGGGAGGTGAACAATGTACTTTCACTCAAGCAGGCTTTAGCTGCAATCAAAAACAGGCTGTTTTAACTGCAGGTTCAGGTAATGTCGTCAGCTTGCTTTTCCAACTTGATAATGGAAAAGGCAGAGATGTAGTCATAAATAGAACTCTTTGTACTACTGCACCAATTGGAAATGTCGTTAGAGATACGGTTAATTCAAGAGGTACTGCAGTAGCTGGTGGTTCATCTACTATGGTTGCTGGTGCTACTTCAAACTTCAACATTCCATGTGTTGATGAGAATGGTCGACCTGTTACTCTTGCACCAAACTCAAACTTCAAGGGAACATTGGCAATAACCTATAACTACGTTGATGAAGTTTCTGGTGCTCCAGCTCGACTTGATGTTGCCACTGTCTCAGGAACAATCCAGCAGGGCTAAATTCTTTTTATTTTTCTTATTTCTTCTTCCAAATGTCGAATAATTAATCTTAAAAATAAAAATTCAGCTTCCGTATTTTTCAGATTTTTCAATTAGGTTCAATATCAGCGGAACTATATCTTTTCCTTCCATGTGGCCTAAGCCTCCGCTCTGAACTGATATTTCATCAAATTTCTTAACTGAGTCAACTCGCTCAGAGTCTCCATAGACCAATATTGGTACTTCGTGGCCTGAGTGTGCCTTGCGTGAGCATGGGGTTGAATGATCTCCAGTGATTATGATGTATGCTCCGCTTTTGATCAACCAAGGTAAAAGTTCTTTGTCAATTCTCTCTAGCATTTTTTTCTTTGTGCCAAAATCACCATCATGACCTGCACTATCGCAACCCTTTACATGAACGAAAACAAAGTCGTGATCAATTAATGCTGAAAGTACAGCCTTTCCTTTTGCATTTAAATTAGTATTTTTATCTCCTGTTGCACCAACTACGTCTAAGACATCTAGGCCAATATACCTTGAGACTCCTTTGTACAAAGCTCCACCTGCAACGCATGCGCCACTAAGGCCAAATCGCTCAAAAAATGAAGGGACTTTCCAATATTTGCCTGCTCCGCGAACTAGCACGATGTTTGCTGGCTTTTCTCTCCCTTCATTTTCAGGTGCCATTTCAAGTGTTCTATGAGCAAACTGTGTAAATTCATCAACTGCCTTTGCAGTCTTTACTGCATCTTCCGATAATGGCTGACATTGATGTAGCTTCATATCTCCATGCGGGTCAGTTGCGCTAACATGCTCGCTTAGATTCTGTCCTCGCAAGACAAGAACTCCTCTGTGTTCATTGGAGTTTCTGAATATTGCTTCAACCCCATTGTTTAATTTTGCAGATAATTCGCTTGCCAATTTACTGGCAGTTTCAGTGTCTATTCTTCCTGCTCTTCTGTCAGTTATTTCGTCTCCCTCTAGCGTTGCAAAATTTGCCCTAAATG
>CAZZKB010000022.1:0-9725 GCA_964654575.1 Microcaldota archaeon
CATTCTCCTCTTCTACACCCTTCCAATAGTCTTTTCTCATAATCATAACCTCCTTTAATTGCTTTCAGATGCAGCTTTCTTACCCTTTCTTCTACCAGTGCTTCTTGCTGCAATGTGACCAACTTTTCCTCCTGGAGGAGTAGATCTTGCAACTGTAGTTGGCTTACCAACATGGTGCTGCTTTCCACCGTGTGGGTGGTTGTAAGCTGATTGGTGAACACCTCTTGGTACTGGCCAGAGTCTGTGTTGAGCTGTCTTCTTGTAGTATTGGTTTCCTGCCTTTAGCATTGGCTTTTCCAATCGCCCACCACCAGCAATAACTCCGATCTGTGCTCTGCATTCGTTTGAGAGAGTGACCGTGTTTTTACTTGGGAGCTTTACGTAGACGATTTTTCCTTCCTTTGCTACAATGTTTGCGTAAGAACCTGAAGCCTTAACTAATTTTCCACCATCTCCTGGAGAGCGCTCTAAATTGTAGATGTATGCACCATCTGGGATTCGGTATAGTGGAAGAACACTTCCGAGCTTGATTTTTGCCTGAGCGCCAACTTCAACTGAATCGCCAATTGCAATTCCTTCTGGAGCAAGCAATAGACCTGTCTCGTTGTTCTCAAACTGAACTGCCATTAAAATTGCAGTTCTTGCTGGATCATCAATTAATGAGATAACTTTACCAACCAATACACCAGTCTTTTCCAAATCATCGTATGCGCGATAAGCTAGATCTGCCTTGTATCGGTTTGGTGGTGAGCGGTATCGTGGTGAACCGCGACCTCTTTTTTGTTGTTTTAATCGTTTACCCATAAGTATTACCCCAATTAAGCAACCATCTTAAGTGCAACTGCAACATCATCAGCCTTGAATTCCTTGGCCAACTTTACTATTGCGTATTTGACACCTTTTGGTGAAACATAAGTTCGAACACCTGCAACTTTTACTTTGAAGAGCTTTTCAACTTCGCTCTTGACGCTGCTTTTGGTTGCTGAAGAGTGAACTTTGAACGTAAGCGAGTTTTGAGTCTCGATTCGTCCGATTACTTTTTCCGTTTTTACTGGTTCAAGAATTATCATGCTTCAAACCTCTTTACAAGTTCTGGAATTGCATTTTCTGAGAAGAGAGTTAATCTTCCCCCATGAGTTCCAGGAGCTAGGTGCCTAACTTGTAGGTCCTTTACTCGTACTACATCAACGCCGGATAAATTAGCTGCAGCTTTTGTTACACTGCCGCTAGACACAACTATGAGTGGTGCTTTTGAACCAGTCTTCTTTGCTTTCTCAACTAATTCTGAAAGCTTAAGTGCATCAAAGACTTTTAAGACATCTTTTGTCTTTGCAAGCTTTTCAAAGCCATTTTCCAAAACAAGTGAACCTACAGTTGATTTGAAGTTCATTCGTTCTGAAACTAATTCCTTGTTTAATGACATTGAAAGTGCTGCTGAAAGAGCTTTTAGGTGCTCTCTCTTATTGAGAAGTTCAACAATCTTCTTCTGTGGCTTTGGTGGGTGTGCACGTCGACCTTTGACTGCATGTGGAACACGCTTTACCTTACCAAGTTGCCCGCCTGGCAAAACTTCGTGTGGTAAGTGTGGAATACCCTCGTTCTTAACTGAACCAAAGTCCTCTTTTCGACCTCGGTATCGAGCCGAAGTAAGAAGACCAGCCAATCGGAAGTTACCTTTTGGCTGATAGAGCATACTTTCTTCACTTAGAACTGCTCTCTTAACTAAATCGTCTCGAGCCTCAGACTTGAAAATTGCTGGGAGCTCAATGTGCTTTACGACTTTTCCTTCAATTGAATATACATCTGCTTTCATGAATAACACCTGCAATTACTTGGCAACGTAGCCCAAGTTTAGCTCCTTTGCTGGAGACGAAGGTCTAACTGCAAGCCTTAATTTAACCAATCTCTTGGCTGGACCTGGAATTGAACCCTTGACTAAAACGTAATCGTTTCGGACAAAGCCGTAGTTGTTAAAGCCGTTTTGTGGATTAACATCTTCTGGTTTTTCGCCCATCTTTAATATTCTCTTGTTAAACTCGGTTCTCTGGTGGTATCCGGTTTGACCTGCTTGTGGAGCAGTGTAGAGAACATATGCTGGATGCCACTGACCCAAGGTACCTACGTGTCTTCGCTTTCCGGTTGCCTTTCTTCGCTGAATTGCAACACCAAATCGCTTAACTGCACCTTGCCACCCTTTTCCTTTTGTTACTGAAACAATATCAACGTATTCGCCGTGCTTAAAGACGCTGCTGATTCGCAATTCTTTTCCTAAGAGGCCTTTTGCGTATTCAAGCTTTTCCTTTGCATCTTTTCCACCACATGCGATTTCCATCTTTTCGATGTGCTTTTTGCCCATCTTTGTTTTGGATGGTGTTGTGAAAACTAATAATCGAACGTCATCGACTGTTGATTCATCGACTTTCTTCTCTGGAGCTTTGGAAAATCCTGCGCTCTTAAGAACCTTTTCGTCGCTTGTGATCAAATCGCCAACTGAGTTGCCGCTATTGTAGCATCGCATTCCGTAAACAACTACTGGAGGAACTTCAATTACAGTCGCACTTGTGACTATTTCTTGTCCCTTAGTTGGTGAGTCCGAATCATCTACGTATGAAACTTGTGTCATGCCTGCCTTGTAGCCTGCAAAACCAAGAACTCGCTTATCAGCTGATTCTTGCCAGAAAACCCTAGCATTCTGACTATATGCCCTTTTCCTTGGCCGATGAGCCATAGAACCTCTTCGAGGTCGTTTGATGTCTGTCAAATTTACACCCTTAAATAGTTCGCGTTGCCCTAATTTGTCAGAGATGAAAATCTCCTAAAAAAGCGGGATATCGAATTGACGATATGTAGATTTCTCTACCGCGCACTTAGTAATAGGACTAAAAGATTAGAAGAAAATGTTTATAAAGAGATGCTCGGCTATTTTGGCGAGTATTTCCGAAAAATCTGAAAAAAATTGAGTATTATTGATGCTGCAGCAGGAATTGCAGAGAGGAATAACAAAAAACCAAAAAACAGAGCAATAGATCCAAGGATAATATTAGGAATTGAAAAATTGGAAATAGTTAGATAGCCACCGACAGTTAAAATTGAACCAGCAATAAATCCTAAAACTGAGATTGCTAGAGAGGTCTTAAAAGTAATAACTTCCGCATCACTTGGACCTTTACGAAGAAAGCCTAGAATAGATGGGATGTTATCTCTGTGCTTATAAACATCACCAACTGTTTCCTTCCAGCAAGAAAAATGATACTTTCGAACCCATAACATTTCAAGGCCTGAAAATGGCCTAGAATCGATTGACTGTGAGGACGTGCGAGGTAGGTAAATGACTGACTCTGATTCAAAAGGTTTTTTGCACAAGTAGCAAAATTCATCTTTCATAGCAAAATATTTAACCAGATATATTTATATAATATTCAAGGTTATTCTCTTTCTGATAAAAATGGATCTTAATAGTTTTGTACTTTTAGTAGCAGGGTTAGCAGTAGCTTACGCTTCGATAGTTATTTTTGTACAGCAAAAATTGACAGATAAAAAAGCAATGGACGAAATGCAGCAGGAATCAAAGCGACTAAGTGATGAATACAAAAAAGCTCAAGAAGCAAAAGACAAGGCAAAGATGGAAGAGATAACTCAAAAACAATTAGATTTTCTTCCAAAAATGAACGGCGTGATGTTTGGCCAATTCAAAGTCATGTTCGTAGTCCTTGCAATTTTCTTTACGTTCAATTGGCTTGTCGGATATATCGACCCAACAGTAAAGGATGACATATTAGTAAAATTGAAGGATGATGGAAAAGGCTGCGATCTAGTAGCTGCAGATCATATTTATTCAGCATGCTATGGTTTAGCAAATAATACGAATTACGGAAAATGGATGGTAAATTTCAAGCTTCTAAAAGATGGGGCAGAAATAGGGCAAAACTCAACTTATATTGTATACAATTCAGATAATGTTAGTGATACTTTTGTCGAGGGACCAAAGAATGAGCCATTTGGAGTTAGTACTGATAAATTGAATTACGACTCGGGACAGACAATTAAGATGTTTGCTAATGACAGCGGGGCAAAGGGAACCGAAGTTGATGCAACACTAAATAATGGAACAGAGTTTTATGTCGATCTACCAATAACAATTCCGATAATAAATGTAAAGAGAATACATCAGCCATATTGGTGGTTTATCTTGATATCACTAATAACGAACATTACAGTATCTACTGCAATGGGCAGATATAACAAGAGGCCATAATCCATGAAAATTGCAATTTGCGGCTTGACTGGATCAGGAAAAAATACACTAGGAGAATTGCTAGCTAATGAATTAGGATACAAACTAGTTTGTCCTACATTTAAGGATTTGGCAGCAAAGGAAGGAATTAGTTTGATGGATTTTCAGAAGAAAGCTGCAAAGGATCCAAACATTGACAAAAAATTCGACCAGTTATTAAAAGAACAGGCAGATGAAGATTGCATAATTACAACATGGCTTGGACCTTGGATAGTGGATGCAGATTTGAAGATCAAGCTATTTACACCAGACGAAATACGAGCAAAAAGAGTTGCTAAGAGAGATGGAGTTAGCGAAAAAGATGCTCTTTTAGCAATGAAAACGCGAGATGAGCAAAATCACACTAGATATATGAAGCTATATAAAATTGATATTTACTCAGATGATATTTTCGACATAAAGCTAAACAGCGGAAAATACAACCCACAGGAACTACTTAGAATTGTCTTAGAAGCAATTGAAGTTAAAAAAAGCAGGTAGAAGATCATGTTGACTGAATTAAAAGAAGAAATAACAAGTGCCATTTCAGAAGCATCTGGAATTAGCATAGAAATTGTCGCACAAAGTCTTGAAAATGGAAAGATGGGAGATATTTCATCTAGAATAGCATTCATAATCGCAAAGGAAAAAAAAGAAAATCCGGCAAAGATTGCGAGCGAGCTTTGTGCAAGAATAAAATTTAGCAATAAAATTGAAAAAGTTCAAGCAACTGGACCATACATAAATTTCTATTTTAGTCCAAAAGCATATTCACTGATAGTTGGAGAAATTCAAAAGAAAGGAAGCGATTATGGAAAAGCGAAAAAGAATAAGAAATCGCAAAAAGTCATGATCGAATTTCCTTCAGTCAATCCAAATAAGCCTTGGCACATTGGACACCTGCGAAATGCACTTCTTGGAGATGCTGTCGCAAGAATATTGGAAAACGCTGGCGAGCATGTCGAGAAAATGGATTACATTGATGATTTGGGATTGCAAGTAGCTCAGAGCGTCTGGGGTACGATGAACCTTGGAGTTAGCCCAAGCGGAAAATTCGACCAGTGGCTAGGCGAGCAGTATGTCAAAGTAGCCAAGAAAATAGAGGAAGATAAAAAAGTAGATGAGGAAGTTCGCCACATCTTAAAAGAGATGGAAGAGGGAAAAAGCGACGTGGCAAAATTAGGTCGAAAATTAGCAGAAGATTGTGTAAAGGCACAATACGAAACCGCATTTAATTATGGAGTTTTTCACGAAGTTCTAGTATTCGAAAGCGACATCATGAATACAATATTCAAAAGTGGAATAGAATTCATTAAACACAACAAAGCGATTGAACTTGAGACAGAAGGTAAAAACAAAGGTTGTTGGGTAGTTAAACTTGAGGGCGAAGGCGAATTTGCAAACATGGAGAACCCAGATAAAGTGTTAATCAGAAGCGATGGGACTGCGGTATACACTGGAAAGGATGTAATATTTCACTTATGGAAATTTGGGCAGTTAAAGGAAAATTTTGTGTATGATGAATTTGTAAAACAACCAAACGGAAAGACGGCTTACAAAACTTCAAGAAAAGGCAAGCCCATGGACTTTGGACATGCTGCGCAATGCATTAATGTAATTGGCGTAGAGCAGTCATACCCACAGAAAGTTATTGCAGAAGTATTCAAAAAATTAAATTTGAAAGAGCAGGCAGCAAACCACCACCATTTAGCTTATGAGCAAGTTTGGCTTCCCGAAGGAAAATTCTCTGGCAGAAAAGGAACTTGGATGGGATTTACTGCAGACGATTTGCTTAATGAGGCAATTGAGCAAGTGAAGCAGAAAATAAAACTTGATTTAAGCGATGAAGAAAAGGAGAAAATTGCAAAGATAGTCGCAGTAGGAGCGATAAGGTTTGCTTTCCTAAAGATCACATCAGAGAAGAAGATAACGTTCAAATGGGAAGAAGCGCTTAACATGGAAGGCGATTCTGGCCCATATGCCCAATATGCATATGTGCGAACTAGAGGAATAATTGGAAAAAGTAAAGATAAACCGCACATTTCTAGTGAGCAGTACAATGAAAAAGAAAAATCATTGATAAAAAAACTTGCTCTAATGAGCGAGATCTGCGAAAAGGCAGCTAAAGAAATGAGCCCGCATACCATATCAAGTTATGCACTTGAGGTTGCAAGTGAATTTTCTAGTTTCTATGCTAGTTCATCAGTACTAAATGCACCAGAGCAGGAAGTTAGAATGACCAGACTTGCAATAACAGAAGCAACTGGAATAGTAATCAAAAACTCACTTGCACTCCTTGGAATCGAATGTCCGGAAAGGATGTAGATGGGGATAAAGGTCGTTTTAGTTGAGCCTGAATACGACATTAATGTCGGTTCAATTTGTAGAGTAATGAAGAACTTTGGATTTTCTGATCTTGTTTTAGTTAGACCAAAGTGTCCTCTAGGACTTGATGCAGTAAAGTATGCAAAGCACGCTGTAGAAATACTTCAGGGAGCCAAAAAGTTCGATAGTTTGGATAGCGCAACTAAAGATTGTGAACTAATAATCGGGACGAGCGGAATTGTAAGGCGAAATAAAGAAACGCTTAGGTCGTTAGTTGAATTAAAGCATCTTGATGACCGAATTATTGGAAAAGATAGAAACATTGCACTTGTTTTTGGAAATGAGGGAATTGGACTAAACGCTTCTGACATATCAAAATGCGACTTTTTAGTTAAGATTGAGACTTCTGACAAATACCCAGTAATGAATTTATCGCACGCAGTTGGGATAGTTCTTTATGAAGTTTCCAAAATTGTAGGAATTGAAAGTAAGATTGAAGAAAGCGCTGGAAAAGAGCAAAAACAAAGAATAGTTGAATACACAAAAGAGGTTACTGAAATTGCTGACGTTAGGGCAAAAAAATATGTAGTTTTGACAATGAAAAGAATTGTAGGAAAAGCAAACTTAACTAAGAAAGAAGCTAATTTTTTACTTGGTTTCTTGAATGACTTGAAAAAGAAATTGAACTAGAACTAGCTTTTTCCATCTCGAATCCATTTCAGTGTTTGCTCTAAATCTCGTTTAACACCAAATTTTGCAAAATACCTCAAGAGATTATTTACATCCCGCTCTAAGAATTTTTCAGCACTCGGGTGGCTTAGGATAACACCTTGACCTAAATCGATGATGTGAGGAACTTGCCCAAGCAAAATGTTGTATTCACTGATATCAGCATGAACTAGACCAACTTTATAGAGCTTTTTGATATCATTTAAAAGGCAGTCGAGATCTTCTTTTGGGTTATGCGGTCCGACCATGATTAAGTTTGGATATGGCAGCTCACCTTCTCCTAGAAATTCCATTACGAGGATATTCTCTATTTGATAGTATGCTTGTGGCGAATGTATTCCGGCTTTTTGACAGAGAGCTAAATTCTTGAATTCTTTTTTAGCAAATGTTGAGACAATGTCTTTGTTGTTGTGTTTTATCTTACTAAATCGAGGATCACTATCAAGATATTCTTCTCGTCTAAAAAATGGCCCAGTTTCAACTTTGTAAATTTTTACTGCAACCATTGAACCAGAAGGTGTTGTTGCGCGAAATACATTTGCTTCTTTCCCAGTTGAAACCGGATAATCGACAGTTGCAAGGATACCTTTTTTGATTAGTTTTGAAAGATTTTTGAGCGTTCGCTGATCAAATACTTCGCTTTCGACCTTTGAGCGCTCTTTTAATTGGTAATCTTCTTTTGAGGGTTTTTTTGTCATTTGAAATAAATATAAGAAAAAGGAATTTATATAGAGATTAGATATGACCCTCTTCTTTGAGTATCTTTGCCTGAAGTGGGAAGTATCTCCAAATGATGTCGCCTTTTGAATCACCTTCGATTTCCCAAGGCTTTACAATTACGACATCACCGTCTTTTACCCAGATTTTATTTCTCAATTTACCTGGAATTCGGCACATTCTCTCTTTACCATCCTTGCAGGTGACTTTCATTCTTGAGCCACCCATAAGTCCGATAACTAACCCCAATACTTCGCCTTCTTTAGGAAGACGCATTCTTCGGCGCTCTTCATCAGGATTAAACGGAGTACTTGCTCCTCCTGGTCTTGCTTTTGGTTTATTACCGAAATTTCCTCTATATCCGCCTGCCAACATATCACCTTATGGGAGTTCGAGCACCGCAGCTTTCGCATATGAGTTGCTTCAAACCATGCCCCAATTCTTGAACATTAGTATCAGGTCGATTGCATTGTCGACACATGACAAATTTTAGTACGAATTCTTCGAGTTTCTTGTTTAGTATGTCGCCCATGATTTTTCTTTGTAAGATTAGACGATCGCCCTGCACATCAGCTGGAACTGCTAATTCCTTTGAAAAGTGCTTTGAAACGAATACTGGATCTCGTCGAATTTTATCGACAACAATCTTGAAGTTTTTGATGATTGTCTTGTTACCTTCAGTAAAAAATTCGAATTTTGGCATCTCAAATCGTTCTGTCTTAGTTACTTTTTCTGGCAAGCTGGAGTATATATTGTCAAGTAGCTTGTCATAATCTTTAGAAGTATCCATATTAGTCAATTAATGAGTAATGGTTTATAAGGCGCGATGTTTATTCGCGCACTTCAAAACATTCAGCTGGATTTGCAGTTGCAACTCCGAAAACAGAGTAATTTATTAGAGTTGTAAATTCGGCAGAGTCTAAAGGTTTTATACCAACAACAGATGCGCCATCACCAATTAAGTCTTTGGTAGTACAAGATTCAAATGCACCACTAATAACTGCAACGTTAGGTAAAGTTGATCGATTAATTCCAGAAACAGAAGTTAAACCATTAAGTGCGTTTAGTAGTCCATGACCATTTAAGTTGGGCATATCTAGATCGGTTATGACTAAATCGACTCCTATTGCTGCGCAAAGTAGAAGTGCTTCTAGACCATCAGTAGCCCCATGTGGACGAGGCTGTGATCGTAATCGAGTCATAGCTGAAGATATCGAATCTGGATTTATAGACATACCTAATGAACTAAGATTTGAATTCGCAGCTTGAAGAATTTCAACTAGTTTTTCATCAGATAAAGAATCTAAATCAGATCTCCTAGTTTCTGGAACAACTATATCAAATGTCAATAAAGGAGTTGATTCTGGAGCTGATTTTGAAGCAGCTGAAATTTTTGTACCTATAGAACTAGCAGATCTAAAAGCAACACGAAGTACATCTTGTCGATCATCAACAACAAGGCAAGTAAGTTTTCTAGCTTCAGTTGAACCATCGATTAATGGAACTGATGATGCGTTAAAAACTAGTCGAGAATCTCGATCTGCAACTGGAGGCTTGTAATCAGCTTGTCGTTTAGAGTAAAGTTTCATAATATATCAAAAGTCAATATATACACAAAGTTTAATAAAATGCCACGAATAGCCATGCGGGTATATATAGATTGTTCTTTTAAGACTGGAAA
>CAZZKB010000023.1:0-9649 GCA_964654575.1 Microcaldota archaeon
ATAATTCACTAAAGAATTTGCCTGTTCTTAAGGCTGCAATTATTCTTTCTCTAGGTGGTCTTATCTCAGCTTCGCTTGATATTTTATTTGCCCATAAGAATTTTAGTTTCTATGAAGCTCTAGGATTACTACTCACTCTTGGCGGGGTTATATTTTCAATTAGTCTATCAAACCTAGTTAGCCTCTTACGTACGATAATTAATGCAAAATCTTCAGAATGATGATTTGATGGATGCAACTGCACTTGCTTCTTTTTACGCATTTCCGCCAAACAACTATGGCTACTGCGGCAACCCGACCTTTAGGTCTGCTCTTTTATCGTACTTGTCTGATAGTTCGCAAGCGAACATAAATCGACTTAAAGAGGAAATTATGAAATTTCCAGCTCATTATACCTATCTTGACTTTATTGCTAAAGAAAATGGTTTAGATCAATTTTCTGATGAAGTTGTGCGGGCTTTTTGGACTGGCAATTCTCTTCTTCAAAATATTTCCTCTGAGGCAATGAAAGATTTCATCAAGAATGGTTTGTTTAAGGGAAGACCATCAAAAAGAGTCGATTCGCTAATTTCAAACCTTCCCCCTGGTGCAGTTCCACATCACAGTTTCAATTCACTCTACATTCATTTTGTAACTGATCGGCTCGAGAGATCCATAGAAAATTTTTCCTCCTGCTGCATCAGTTGGGGCAAGGTTTTGGATACTAATAGAAAACAGGCTTCATTAGAACACACGATAGTTTCATATGAGAATGATCTAGTGCTAAAAACAGGGCTATCTACTGTCGATCTGGAGAGGGACGGGGTTAGGTTCGTTTCTAATTTGTCTAATGGCGATATTGTTTCAGTACATTGGGGCATGGCAGTCGAGAAATTAAACGTCGAAAATTTATCTCTACTCAAAAAATGGACTCAAACTAACATTAATGCGATCAACAACTCCAAATAAATCTACAAAACTTACGTCTATTAATAATTTTTGATCAATTATGTTGTCATGGGAATCATATCCGAGTTTAAGGACTTTTTAAATGAATACAAAGTTGTCGGTCTTGCCGTTGCATTCATTATGGGTACTGCGGCAACTGCTCTTGTTTCATCATTAGTTAATGACATTATAATGCCTGTTGTAACGTTCTTCATACCAGGTGGAGATTGGAAGAGCGCAACTCTTGCCATTCGTCCAGTTGTGCTTAAGTGGGGCTCCTTCCTTAGTGCATTGATCAACTTCATCATACTTGCATTTGTCGTATTCATGATCGCAAAGATGGTCTTAAAGGAAGACAAAGTCACTAAGAAATAAATTCTTTCTTTTTTGTTTATCTAATTTTTCTAACTAAGTATTAAATTTACGCGATGTATTTATCTTTTGATCAATATGAAAAAAATTATTTATGTAGTTTCATTGGTTTTGGTTTTGCTTTTTGCCGGTTGTACTTCTAGTCGTCCGTCAAACCCAGCAACTCCTCACCCCTCTGGTGGATCAACTGTTCCAGTTAATTGCGATGATCAATGCGTTGCAATGACTGGCTCTACAAAGAATCTCTGTTATGCTGGCTGCTATGAAGAGCAGGCAGGAAAAACAGGCGATGCGTCAGTATGTGAAAACATAAAAACTAGAGAATCTGGCGAAGGTGTGGATTATGTTGCATGCCTTGAGCAGGCTGGTATAAAATTAAACAGCACTGCAACTTGTGATCGGATCGAAAACGCAAGCCTTCGTGATGTTTGCTACTTTGGTCTACAGCCTGCGATACTAGATCCAACTACTTGTCCAAAATTAAGTGATCCAGACAAGCAGGAAATCTGTCGCAATATGCACAGATAATTTTTCTTATTTTTTATCTTTTATTATCTCTTTTTATTAGTTCATAAAAGAAGCACAAAAATCCTAATTTTGGGCTGAAACACTTTGCCCTTAGTAATGTCTAAGGTCAAAGGGTTCAAATGAGCCCGCGCGGAATCGAACCGCGTATCTCCTGCATGTCAAGCAGGCGTCTTAACCAGTCGACTACGGGCTCACGAGCACGTTTTATCGTGTTAAGTGAGAATAAGAGCTAACTTTTGTTGTAACATTGGCAATTTAAATATTTGCAATTCGATCTATTCTAGTGTCAGATACTGATTTAATCGATTTGATAGACGAAAATGACTTTGCTATTGGGCTAGTTAGTCGAAAGGAAATGCGATCAAAAAACCTTCTTCATCGGGTTTGCCACTTCTTTGTCTTTAATAAGAGTGGAGACATTTTCATAACTAAAAGATCTCCAAAGAAAGACTATTCTCCAGGACTGTGGGAAATTGGTCAAGGCGGAGTGCTTAATGCTGGCGAATCTTACTTAGAATCTGCCAAACGCGAGCTATTTGAGGAACTAGGTCTAGATGAAAATCTAGATTTTCTTTTTATGACTAAATTCCTTGGCGATAAAACCCGATTTGTCTGCGCCATCTATTCTCTTTCCACTACTAAAAAGCCCCGGTTCAATGATGGCGAAGTTATTGAAGGAAAGTTCATCTCATTTGATGACCTGCTGAGCCTTATTTCGAGTTCTCCAGATCAATTTACTAAAGATTCACTTGCACTTTATCAAGAATTTAGGGGCAAAGTCACTCAGACAAACTGCAAATCTGGAGTCGTTTAGGCAAAAGCCAGTCTAATTAAACTATTTCTACCATTATTATTCCATTTACAAGGTATTTCTATGTCATTCATTCGCTCTCCAATAATTTGCATTTTAGGTCATGTGGATCATGGGAAAACAACTCTTCTTGATAGTATTCGGGGCACTGGTGTTGCAAAAAAAGAAGCTGGCGGAATTACTCAGATGATCGGAGCCAGTTACGTTTCAAAATCCGACATTGATTCTATTTCAAAAAATCTAGCAGAAAAAATGAAAGTTTCACTAAAAATCCCTGGGTTACTGTTCATCGATACTCCAGGTCATGAGGCATTTGGAAACCTTCGAGACCGCGGAGGTAGTATTGCAGATTTAGTTGTCTTAGTTGTGGATTTAAATCAAGGATTCCAGCCTCAAACAGTTGAAAGTATAAAAATCCTCAAACAATACAAAACTCCTTTTGTAATTGCTGCAAACAAAGTCGATGCAGTTACTGGTTGGAAGCAAAACGATACCAAATCATTTTTCGAAAGCCTTGCAAAACAGCCTCCACATGTAAAGGAAAAGGTCGATCAAAAAATATACGAATTGATGGGTCTAGTTTCTGAGCATGGTTTTGATAGCGATCGTTTTGATCGGATTAAGGATTTTACAAAACAGATCGCACTTATTCCAATTAGTGGAAAAACAAAGGAGGGTCTAGCCGAGCTATTAGTCATGATATCTGGTCTGTCTCAAAAATTCTTAGAGGGAAGCTTAGAAATCGATGAAAACGGTCGAGGCAAGGGCAGTATAATGGAAGTAAAAGAAGAAAAGGGTCTTGGAACTGTCGTCGATATAATTCTTTATGACGGGGTTATCAGTAAAAATGATGAAGTTGCCTACCTAACTAATGAAGGAGTCAAGAAAACGAAACTTCGAGGACTTCTAACTCCAAATCTTTCTGGAAAAGAAAAATACACTTACATGGATTCGGTTGTTGCTGCGGCTGGGTTGCGACTTTATGCCCCTGGCTTTGAAGGTGCAATCCCGGGATCTCCACTTGAAGTCATAGAAGATTTCGAAAAAGACAAGTCTGCAATCGAGTCGCAATTAAAGAGCGTTATTTTCCAGCATGATGAATCTGGTGTCATTTTGCGAGCTGATAGCCTTGGTTCAGTTGAGGCTCTTCTAAAACTTCTTGCTGCTGAAAACATTCCTGTTAGGGATGCTTCAGTTGGCGCAATAACTCGCAAAGAAGTAATCTCTGCTGGTGCAGTAGGTCAGAGTGATCAGTTTTTAGGGGTAGTTTTGGGTTTTAATGTCACTGTTCTAGAAGAAGCAGAAACAGAATCAAACAATTCAAAAATTCCAATAATCAACCGCAACATCATCTACAAGTTAATCGATGATTACAAAGAATGGGTAAAATCCGAAAAAGATCGAATGAAGAAGGAAAGCGTCCAGAAGATAACTTGTCCTGGAAAAATCAAGGCTCTTCCCGGGTTTTTCTTTAGAGCTTCAAAGCCTGCTATTTTTGGTGTTGAAGTTCTTGGTGGTCGGCTTAAGAAACAATACCGTCTGATGAATTCTTCTGGTGAAATCGTCGGAGAAGTTCGTGAAATTCAGAAAGACAAAGAAAAAATCGATGAGGCGTCTGCTGGAGATCAGTTGGCAATTTCATGCGATGGTATTACGTTGAATAAAAATGTCTCTGAAGGAGATTTGCTCTACACATATATGACTGAGGATGAGATGAAAAAATGGGACACTCAGACTAACATGCTTTCAAAAGAGGAGAAAGAAATTTTTGAACAAATCAAAAGAATGCTGAGAATTCAGTTTTAATTGCATTTTTTTACTTGTTCTATAACTTTTTAAAACATTGTGTTGATACTTTTGTAACAGTTAGGTGAAAAAATTGAGTTCTTTAGTTAAAAAATTGCATATTGCTACGGATAAGGCTAACATTAAGTTAGGGCAAAATTCTCAATACGATTTTGTTCGATATTCTGGGTGTTTATATGCTTCCCGGTCTCCTCTTGAGAGAACTGTTTTGGAAGAAGGAGGGTTTACTATTTCCGGGGATAACTGCGGGCCTGATGCAACAAAAACATATCGCAGATTTGATGCCGCTACACCTTCTGATTCATCCAAATTAAGATCAATTCTTGTTGAAGCGATTCTCAAAGGTGCAGATTTACCAGAATCGATGTGCATCACTACTAGATTAAGTGTTTCCAGTTCTATATATGAGCCAATTGCACCTTCTGACAAACTTACTATCGTATCAAGCATTGCTAGACCTGAATATGATTCAATACAACTAGACGTTGTTAGATCTGGCGGCCCAAATGTTTCTGTTTATTTTGCTGTCGATGGGTCTTTCTTGTCTATGATTGATCACTCTACCGCAAATAGAAAATTCGATTCAAGAGGCGAAGCCTCAACCCAAGTTTCTGGTCGGCTTAAGGCTATTCTTGAAGCTGGCGAAAAGGTCGATTTCCTTGCAACTGTTATTGCAATTATGACTGCAGAGCCAAATTCTGTTGCTGAACTAACAGAAAAATTTGTTTCAGTTCAATAACCTCTTTCTCTATATTCTTTATATTCTTCTAATTAATATCTAAACTTATGATTATCGGTCTAACTGGTGAAAACTGCGCTGGCAAAAGCACTGCGGCAGAATACTTGATGAAAAAAGGTTTCTATTTTCTTTCATTATCTGACGTGTTGCGAGAAGAACTTAAGCGAGAAGGAAAAGCAATTACTCGAGAAAATTTAATTGCAAAAGGAAACGAACTACGCTCTCAACTTGGTGCTGGCGCTCTAGGAAAGAAAATCTGTCAGCAGCTTGAGCATGACAAGAACTACTGCATCGATTCGATCAGAAATCCAGCCGAGGTAGATGAATTAAAGAAAATAGGCCGCTTTTTCCTTCTTTATATCACTGCTCAGCCAAACATCCGATTTGAACGGATAAAAAGCAGAAAACGAGAATCGGATCCGCAAACTTACGATTCATTCTTGCATTTTGAAAAACTCGAGATGGAAAACGAGGATAAAACAAAACAAAACCTCAAAGCAACGTTTGCTAAAGCCGATCATTCCATAACAAATGATCGAGACTTTACTTCATTTTACGAATCAATTGACAGTACTCTGTCGAAAATTTCATCTGACTTCAAAGTAGTTAGACCAAGTTGGGATGACTATTTTATGAATATTGCAAAAGTTGTCAGCTCAAGAAGTAATTGTATGAAAAGAAAGGTTGCGTCAGTTATTGTTAAGGATAAAAGAATTATCTCAACTGGTTATAATGGCACGCCAAGGGGAACCAAGAATTGTTCTGATGGTGGTTGCCCTCGCTGCAATGGCTTTAGCGAATCGGGCAAGAATCTTGAAGAGTGCCTCTGCTCTCATGGAGAAGAAAATGCAATTGTTCAGGCATCGTATCACGGGATTTCAATCAAAGATTCTGTGATCTATTCGACCTTCTCACCATGTCTTCTTTGCACAAAAATGATCATTAATGCTGGCATCAGAGAAGTCGTTTATAATACGGAATACCCTTTATCAGAAACTTCAAAGAAACTTCTTACTGATGCAGGAGTCAAACTGCGGCAGAATTCTGTCTAATTTTTCTTGTTTCTTCGCTATTCGTAGAAAAACTCTCAAGATTAGTACAACTATATATAAACGTTTGCTTTGATAAATTACCAGGTGAACTGTGTAATGTCCTCCAAGAAAAGAAAAGCAGCACCGGCATCAAAGCGTTCGCTTTCCCTGACCAAGAAAGCCTGCGCCTGCGGCGACGATTGTCATGATCAGCACGCAAATTTGCCAGGGTATCTGCTCATAGCGTTTGGTTTGTTAGGGTTGCCATTTAACTTTGATCTGTTCTCAGGTTTTGGGGCAGTTAAGGCTTGGCCTCTTCTGTTAGTTTTAGTAGGGGCAGTCTTTGTAGTTAAGGTTTATCTTTGCAGAATCAGAAACTAATCATTTATTTTCTTAACTTTTATTCATCTTCTTGTATATATTTTCCCATTTCATAACACTTAAAATACGTTGCTTACACATTTGGAGCGATGGGTATGCAATTAAATTATAATAATCTTGGGAAAGGTAGCGTTAGCGAAGATCGAAATCAAAGTCGTTTATCGTCGTTACTAGATCGAGCAAAAAGTGCTATCGAAAATGTCGGTGTTTCACTAAAAGAATCTATCACTACGCTTGCTTCAAAATGCCTAGAATCAATGCCTACTTCATTCTCATCAAGAACTCAGATGCTTTACTATGCCGCAGTTCTCTGCCTTGCACTAAATGTCAATGGTTGTAATGTTCAGTTTGATGCAAATCAAGAAGATGCTTCTGCCGAAGTTTCAGATTCAGCTTCAGATCGTGCTGATATCTCTGAGGTCGATTCAGATTCTCCAGAAGTGACTATTACTGACGCTACTGAGGAGGATTCAGCTCTTATCGATGCGGCACTTGATGCCGAAGATGCAATGGACGCATCAGCTGATGCAGACGCTTCTCTTGATGCTGATGTTGCTGACGCAACTGACGGCGATGTCACTGATGGTGACGCTGATGCAGATGTAGTATTGCCACCATTAGATATCGTAATGCCTATCGACACCCCAACCCCAGTCGATCGACCAGTTGTCGATTCTTCGTCAGTAGATGCCGGTTCAGATGTTGTGGATGCTGCTGAAGCAGACTTATCTGATGTCGCAGCCGATAACGGTCCAGATGTTGTTGATGCTAGAGCAGATGCAGGTTCCGATGTTATGGATGCTACTGTAGACACAGGTGTCGATGTGGGACCTGATACTCTTGATGCAGCTATGGATGTTGTCGATTCCAATGTTCCAGATATAACTCCAGCAGATACTCCAGATTCATTCGTGGTCGATGTTCCAGATGTTATTGATCGACCAGATTCAACTCCATCCGATGTAACTTCAGATACTCCTTCCGATTCAGGCGTTGGTGGAATGACTGTCTGTGGTCCATGCGTTTCGTTTTCTAATCGTGTTTCACTACCAGCTTCTGGCACGTCTAGTGTTGGTGGCTTTGTAAGCGTTTCTCGTCTTAGTAACCGAGATACAGTCTTTTCTGCATGTGTTTCTCCATCATCGGCCTCTCTAATCTCTGGGTGTGTTTTAAGTCCATCAGCCCCTTGTACCTATTCGACTTCGAATTGGAGATTAACCGTATCCTATGTATCATCTTCATCTACTGGTCCATTAGTTGTTGATGTTACAAGCACCTGTTTGTAATTTTCATTATTCCTTTCTTCTTTTCAAAAAAATAGCAACCTTTTAAATCCGTTTTTCGCAACTTTTTTACATGCGAATTGTTGTCAAGTTAGGTAGTTCACTACTTAGTGGTAGTTCTGGAGTTAATACTATATTGATCGACCAACTGGCAAGTCAGATCATGCAATTATCTGATCACAAATTTGCCATCGTTACCTCTGGGGCAATATCAACTGGTATGAAAAAGTTTGGTCTAACTGAAAAGCCAAAAGACGTCGCTTTATTGCAAGCTCTTGCAGCAATTGGTCAGAGTGATTTAATTAGAGCATATGAAAACTCATTTGATGAGCGAAAAATCCTTGCTCAAGTGTTACTTACTAACGCCGATTTTTCAGATCGAATGCGTTATTTGAATATTCGCAACACTCTCATGGCTCTTATTAGTCGAGATGTAATTCCGATCATAAATGAAAATGATACTGTTACTGTTATGGACATAAAAAAGGCGGCATTTGGTGATAATGATTCTCTTTCGGCACACATAAGCGCAGCAATCGATGCAGATTTATTGATCATCCTAACTAACGTCGATGGTTTGTATGATCGAAATCCAAAGGAAAAAGGTGCAAAACTGATTAAGGTTGTCAATAGCATCTCAGATTCCGAAATTTCCATGTGCTCTGGAACAAGCGAACTTGGTCGTGGTGGCATGCTTGCAAAAGTTCGATCTGCAAAAATTGCGACTGAAGCAGGTGTGAAAGTAATCGTTGCAAATGGGCTTGAGAAAGACGTCATCATCAAGGCAATTTCAGGCTCTATTGGAACAACATTCAATCCTTCTAAGAAAAGTAAATATGTCGAGGCAAAGCATTGGCTTGCTTTTGCATCAGCTCCAAAGGGCAAAATTGTCGTCAATAACAATGCCATGCAATGTGCTGTAAATAAGAACTGCGGTATCAACCCAATCGATATTATTTCAGTTACTGGTCCATTCGATAAGGGAGATGTTATCGAAATCCTCGACTCAAGTGGTAGTGTTCTCTGCAAAGGCATTACGAACTATTTTTCCCATGAACTAGATCGTGTTAAGGGCAAATCTACCGAGCAAATTTACGAGATTCTTGGATTTGCTTATGAAAATGCTGTAAATAGTTCTGATATGGTAGTAACCTAGAACTATTGTAAAAAGCAATACTATTTAAACACTTTTAAACACAATTAATTTATGAGTTTAAAAGGTCAACTACGGCTTGCTTTTGATTCTGGCGTTCAAGCAGATCGTCATTCTTCTATTCTATCATCTGCCTCTAATTCCTTTTCAAGATTTCCAGTTCAATTTGATATCGCAACTCGAGATCGCGGCTATTGCGCGTTGTATCATGTTCGAGCCTATTTAGCCGTCTCTCGAATTGTTGATTCTGATTCTGCAACTATCTCTCTTAGCCGCTCTGAATCGTTTGGGTTCCTACCTCATGATGCTTCAAACATCATTCCAATTGCGATTACCTCAAAACCGTTATCTGTAGGGCGTGAGTTTGTATGTGTTCATGGTTCTACCGAGAGAGGATCCATGGTTGCTGGGGTAATTTCTCTTCATGAATTCGACAAAATGAGCAAATCCTCTAGTTCGGGATTTCGATCTGTTAATTTTTCAGAAGACTTATATATTCAAAATTCTGTTCGATTAGCAGTTTCACTGATGGTTGGAGCTGATGCGTCTTGCAGTGATTCTTCATGTATTTCCAAGGCTTCGCCAGCTCCTGGCGACTTTTTGGTCTCGTCTTCATCG